>DAIUKN010000026.1:12106-13131 GCA_036848195.1 Bacteroidota bacterium | reverse complement strand
TGAACGCGTAGGCACCTCCTGGATTCCCAAATCGGTCGGCGGCCCCAAGGACGTTGTTCACCATGCCGTTGTGGCCGTTCCCGCTCGCGTCATCTGCGTTTCCGGCAAAGGGATAAAACGCCAGGAGGTTTCCGCCGGGCGTCACCGAGAGGTCACGAACTTCGAGGCCGACACTGTCAAGATCCGATCCGCCAGAGGCGTCATCGACACGGCAAAGAATGGCGTAATTCCCCGTCGTGGCCGGTGCCGTCCACCGAACCGTCGATCCGCTCCCGCTCAGAGACCCGGACGACGAGGACCATTGAAACGAAATCGGATCACCGTTGGCGTCCGTCGCTGTGCACGTGACGGTCGACGATCCCCCAAGGTTCACCTTCCGTGGAACCGCATTGAACCGGAGTATGACCGGCGGGACGTTGATCTTCTGAACCACCTGAATCGAATCGGTGACGGAGTCCTCCCCGCCGTGACCATCTTTCACAGAGCACGTTACGGTATATGCCCCGGCGGTCGCCGGGGCAGTCCACGTTGCCAGCGTACCCGAGCCGCTCAGGGTCCCGCCGGAGGAGCTCCAGGTGTACCCGAGAGAGTCACCGTTCCGGTCCGTTGCGGTACAGAAGACGCGAAGGCTGCCGCCGGTCAAGACCCTTGAAGAATCGGGTGCGAGACTCTTGATCCGGGGTGCGTAATTTCCGACCGTCCGACCCGAACGAAAGTCGACCACGATTCCGTTGATCAAGGTCTTGTCGAGGTCAAATGTCATGCTCCCGGCTGCAGGCGCCACCACGACAACCACGGCAGAGTTCGAGGGAATGACGAACGACGTCATCCCCGTGACCCCCTGGCGGAGAAAGGTCTTTGTCACGGTACTGTACAAATCGTGCAGCCCCGGCCCGACATCGAGAATGACGCCCGTATCCGATCCGTACGGATTAAAATAGAGATAGGTGGGGTATGCCTGACGGTGGAAGTAGTCCGTCTTCAGGAGATCCAGCCGGAGGATCCTCGCAACGCCGGTGGTGTCG
>DAIUKN010000026.1:0-12096 GCA_036848195.1 Bacteroidota bacterium | reverse complement strand
AAGACACCCACATGGGAAGAACCGTACAGAGCAAGATTCGTGGGTGCCCAGGATCCTTGAATCGCGTCGCCCGTTGCAAAGGGCGTGATTGCCGCGTTCAAAGGGTTGCGCTGCCGGATCGATTCGTGGGCAATCCTGGAACCGGGATCATACTGGTGCGCCCAGGGGGAGCTATCCTGGTGATCGTCGGGGAGGAACTCCGTATAGAACAACCGGGAGGCGTTCGCGACATTCAACATCCACTTGCCGATTGCCCTCGCATAGCGGTCATCGTACCGGACAAGCGGGAGCAGCGCGCCCGCCTGCTCTGCACCGTTCATGAAGAAGGCATAATCGTTCCCCGTGCCGGCCTCGCCGATCAAGCCGGAACAATCGTATCCCCCCCAGTTCCCGACAATCGCCCCCCATTGTCTGAGTGTCCCATTTCCATCCGCGAAACACCACTCCAGCATCTTGTTGACGTCATAGGACGTTCCAAGCTCGGCGTTCATTCGCGCGGCGACAAGAGTACCGTACGGGAGCTGAAGCTCGTAGGAGGGATTGGTCAGGTACACGAGCAGGGATTCAAGCGCCAACTCCGCACCGATGCGGTACTCCTGGTTACCGGTTCTGACGTAGGCCATGTAGAGGATCCAGGCAATTGCCCCCGCCGCTTCGGGCTCTGGAACACTTGCGTTGTTCGGCGTCATGGTCATCAGATTGAACGCCCGGTGATTGACGTTGGCAAGACTCCATGGAGTTGTGCTGCCACCCATGGCCTTGACCGCCGCCAGCCACCGGTCAGCAACAGTGAGGAATTGACTCCCGAATTCCCCCTGGCCAGGATACATGCTGTATAACTGGTAGAAGAAGACGTTCGGCATGGTCTCATACCACCAATCATCCCCTGTCTGCGCCCGTGATGTGTTCAGATAAACGTGTTGCCCGTTTGCTTTGTTGAACCATTCCTGGCACATCTGTACCCAGTTTGTTCCGTTCTGGCTGCTTTTGTCGATCCCGACGAGGCTGGCCCCGATGACGGCCGGCAGGCAGTTGATCCCTTCCCCCGTCCCGGGCGAGGAACCGACGTAACTCTGCAGACTGAAAGCGGATTGTCCGGGATAGTTCACACCGTTCGAGTAGACCCTGATCAAGGGAAGATACTGGCCGGAGAGGGAGGTGTTAAAGACCAGAGAATCATACCCCCTCGCTACCTCCGCCCAGTTGCGCATCAGGTATGGCGATGGAGTGTTCGGCATCTGCTCGACCCGCCCGATGGTGATCTGCTGGGATCTGGCGGCGCCAACCAGGAACAGTACCAGAACAAGCGCCCGGGCTTTGAAATGGTGAGGGACCGGAAACCTGATATGCGACAGAGAAAGTTTCATGCAAAGCGACTCAGTCAGCGCAACTGTTGGAGAAACGTTTTGCTGTCGCGACCTTCCATGAGCACCACCGATCCTGCTTTGAGATCCAACGCCAGCGTCAGTTCCTCCCCCTGGTCCCCCGAGAAGACTCCGTAGAGATACCGCGCGGTCACTCCCTGCTTCGTCTTCTTGTAGTGGAAATATTTCTTCGCCTGGGGATATTCCCCCACCTCAAGGATGGTCAGTAACGCTTCGATGGTCGATTCGGCACCCGAGTTCTTGTTTATCGTCGACGAATCCCTGATGCCGTCAAAACAACGGCCTGTGAAAGAGTCATACATCGGCTGATTGAGCGCGTTGTTCCCGAACAGCCAGGCCGCTGCAAGCCCCGCCATGGCAAGATACTCGGGCTTTCCCGTTGCCTCGTGGAGACGTACAAGCCCGACAGCCATCGGCCGTACGCCGTAGGCGATCTGTTCAAATGCCACCCTCTTGTCGGGGGTTTTCAGGTCTATCTCTTTCAGAAACCCTTCAATGATCAGCCGGCTGTACCAGCCAATTGCCTCCCGTTCCGCGGAGGCAATCATGGACTTCTCAGCGAGCTTACTGCCCACCGTCGCCAGGGCCTGAGTCTGAGCGTTCCCCCACATGTGCCACGTTGTCTCCCAGGAACGATGAAGTCCGTAGGGAAAAGTCTTGGCGTCTCCGTCCTGCATCGTCATCAGCCCCTCGGCGAGGTTTCGGACGACGGCATTCAGGCTTGGATCGCGTTCGATGGAGAGATACTCATTGAGTCCCAGCAGCAACTCAGAAGTGGCATCCGCTCCCGATTCATACAGAAGCCAGCGTGCCACTTCATATCCCCCGATGGACCTCGTGCCATTGTATTCTTTCAGGAGCCGCGCTACATGAGGGAAGGATCTCCGGACTGCGGTCCGCAGAGTCTCCGCGAAGGAAGGATCCGGCCGGCGCAAAACCCGTGCGCCGAGAGCCATCGACCAGAGAGCCCGGGATGCCCACCAGCCGAATGATTTGTAACTGGTTTTTCCGACTCTGTTGATGCTCCTGTCCTGAAAGATGAAATTGTAGAACTCGCCGTTATCCGCCTGCATTTTCAAAACGAATTTCAGGAGAGCCCGGGCGTGCGGAAGACTGGCAGGATCCCCCCGGAGTTCATAGTACCGGAGATAGAGAATCGCTGCGCGCGCTGCGTCGTCCACGCACGCGATCCCCTCCGGACCGGACTCCTTAGCACTCACCCATTCATAGGCGGGATAGTTGGCATAAATGTGGACGATGTCTACTGTGTCGCCGGAGAACGGGATGGTTTCTGTGAGACGGCGGAGATGGGCAAAGTTGAACGGATCAACTGCAGGCCCGTCGGGGGACGAAAGACCGAGGAGCCCGAAGCAGCTGAAAAAGAGGAGAGAAATCATATGGCGCCCTCGAGAAATTCTTCAACAACATCTGCCGTCGGACTCGATCCTGCGCCGTATCCAAGCGCAGTGATTGCCCCGACGGCGTTAGCGTAGCGGCAGAGGGGAGTAAGCGCAGCTTCGGTCAGGTTCGCCAATGGGTCGCCGTCTGCTACCAGGCGGTGGAGGACACCGGCCAGGAACGCATCTCCGCATCCGGTTGTGTCCACTGCGTGGACCGCAAATCCCGGAACAGTCCCGTCGCACGACCCCGCATGAAACGAACAGCCATGCCGTCCGTCTGTGACAATGACCAGCTTCGGCCCCTGCCGGAGAAGTGCAGCGGCGGCCGATCCGCCGTCTTTCCGTCCGGTGAGGAACAACGCTTCTTCCTTATTCAACCTGAGGATATCGGTGAATTTGATCATCTGTATCGCCGCACGTCGCGCTTCCCCGTTGGACCGCCAGAGAGCGAGCCTGAGGTTCGGATCAAACGAGATGCGGCATCCTCCCCGCTGTAGCCTTTCCGCCAGTCGAAAAGCGGTCGAACGGGCCGGGTCTTTGAGAAGCAGGAACGAGCTGATGTGGACGATTTTCGAACCGGCCAGATGCGAAAACTTGATATCCTTCTCCGTGAGCTGTTCGTCCGCCGGGTGCTGCTCCCAGAACGCAAAATCCCTTTCTCCGGATGTCGTCAGCGAGACAAACGCCAGGCGGGTCCTGTGAACCGGGTCGAACAGCACGCCCGAGACATCGATCCCCTGTTCGCCGAGGGACCGGACCAGGAAGCGACCGAACGCGTCGTCGCCGACCTTCCCGACAAACCCCGAACGCGTCCCCAATTTTGCCAGTGCAACGGCCACGTTGGCCGGTGCTCCCCCGACCTTTTTCGCAAAGGCGGGAGCATCGGAGAGCGAAACGCCTGAAGTAGTCGAGACGAAGTCGACCAGGACTTCTCCGACACACGTAATTTCGGGCGAGGTCTTCATAGATTCGGCCGGATAATGCTCTTCAGTGTCTTCCCATCATGCAGCCATGAGAGTGCCTCGTGGACGCCTTCCAGCGGAAAACTATCCGCCTTCAACGGCTCGACCCGGACGATGCCTGATTCAAGGACGGCAATGGACCGGGCAAAGGTATGAGGATTGATGTATGAGCCAACAATGGTCAGCTCCTTGAAATAGACCTGGTTCGGTTCAACGGGGATCGTCTCCCCTATCGGACAGACGCCGAAGAATTCCACGGTACCGCCACGACGGGTGAGATGGATGGACTGCCGCATGGTTCCCGGCGTACCGGCGCATTCGATGGCAACGTCCGCGCCAACGCCGGTCAGGTCCATGACCGCTGCGTGGACGTCATCCACACGCGGATTCAGCAGGAAGTCAGCACCCAGCTGCCGGGCAATGTCGCACTTCTGCTCAATCGGTTCCACCACGATCGTGCAAGCGGCGCCGGCATGGCGCGCGAGCTGGAGCATCACCAGCCCGATCGTCCCGCCGCCAAGGATCAGGACCGTGTCGCCGGATTGTATGCCGGCTCTATCGATGCCGTGAATCGCACACGATACGGGTTCAACAAAGGCGCTCCGTTCCGGGGACATGCCGGAAGGAAGACGGTAGAGTTGATGAACGGGAACGATACTGAACTCCGCCATTCCGCCGTCGATGTCCACCCCCAGGGCCTGCAGGTTTGTACAGAGATGCACCAGACCACGTCGGCAATAGAAGCAGACACCACACGAGATGTTCGGATCCACGCCGACGTGGTCCCCAATCTGGAAACCTGACGTTCCGCTTCCGCACTCTTCGACGATGCCGGCGTATTCATGGCCGAGGACAACTGGCGGAGTCGACCTGGATTTCCCCTCCACGATGTGGAGATCGGTCCCGCAAACCCCGCATGCCTCGACCTTAACCAGCACCTCATCTGGTCCCAGACGCCGCAGGCCCTTTGTCTTCACCCGCAACGTATGGGGCTTTTCGAGCTCGGCGACTTTCATGGCATTGTCAAAAGGTCAGTGAAAGTGTCTGGTTGCCGGCTGTCCCGGTGAACGAGATCGTCACAACTTTCCCGAGTCCTCGTTCATCTCTGGTCGCCACCGACTCGACAGGCTTTCCGTCCAGTGAAGCTTCCTGCGGTCCCGACGAGGCCACCACTTCAACCGTGACGGGGTGACCGTCGAATGAGGAGAGCCGGATCGTCAGTGCCCTGCCCCGGTACTGCACGGAGTGGACGATGGCGTTTACTTTTCTGAGATATGGTTCGCCCGGACGTCCAAACGTCAAGCTCCAGTCGGCGGCGCCGCCAATATCGAGAGGCAAAACGCAGGAAGGGACGTCGCGCGCGCCCGCTGTGAAAGTCCGGAGAAATTGTCCCTCACGATGAACACTCACGTAGTGATCGCCGCCAAAAGCAAGTCCCCACCGGGCTGACGTGAAGGCGGAATCACCCTCTCCGATGGCAAGGTTCCAGGAATTGTCCTGAATACCAAGAAGGCGGTATAACGCCGCAAAGTACATCCCGCCGTACCAGAGAAACGACGGCTTGTCTACTTTCCCGTAGTCCGCTGCCGTGCTGTCCGCGCACCGGTATTCGTAGAGTGCCGGCTGGCCCATCGGGCTGCGCATCACGCCTTCAAGACTCATGGTTGTCCGGAGAAATTCCACCGCCTGCCGCGTCTCCCCTATTGCGGCCAGGGCCTGTGTGTACCAGGCGTTCGCGTGAGGCCAGACCCCGCCGTTGGCATAGACGAAGGGATCGCCGGCTTCGTTACCGACAAATCCGAAAAATGCCCTGACCGAATCGCGGTGGAAATCCGGAGGGTCAACGGTACGGATCCCGATCTTCCGGTCCAGGAGCCTCACGGCCGCCGTTTGTACCAGGCGAGTCATCAGGGACTCGGGGAGCACCCGGTAGACCGCTCCGAGAAGCGACCCCATGTACACGTGGTAATCTTTCTCCGGACCATTATAGCTCATCAGGTAGCCATCCTGTTCATCCCACAGACGCGCAACGAGTGAGGCCTGCAACTCATCGGCCAGCTTCTCGTACTCTCGCAGGTGAGAGGTTCCCTCGTCGAGTAGCGCGCTCATGAAGACAAAATCGCGGAGAGCCCGTATCGCCAGGATCATGATGTACGCGCGTGGCCCGTCCCGGTGCCCTATGTCCCACCAGTCGGGGCGCGACGCATAGATCAGTCCGTCCAATCTCCTGTGCTGCAATATCTCTCTGAGGCTTTTGCTGAGGAGCGGATAGAGCCGCGAAACCGTCGTCGCGTCATGAGAATGGCGGAGATATTTTGCCGCGAGCAGGATAAACCAGAGGTGATTCCAGTTGTCAGAGGTGCAGTACTCCGTCTTGAAGCCGTCGTCTCTCCAATAATAGGCATGTGGTAAAATGGTGTCGCGCGAATGCGTGTACAGATAGAGAAGGTCCCGTTTCACTCTCTCCGGATCGAAGTGGACGGCTCCAAGATCCGTCAGGAGCAGGTCGTGCGTGAAGAAGAAATTATACTCCGCCGGACACGGCATGGGAACGATGCTCCCATCAAGGAAATGGGCGTTTGTTTCGAGGAGCGCCCGGGCCCATTGGGCCGTCTCGTCAAGCCATGAGTCACCTGTCCGGATCGTGGGGAATCCTGCCGCCTTTCCGCTGACCAGCTGATCGTACGCCCCAGTCTCCTCCTTCCACGCGGACATGGATCGCCGGGCGACGACGGGCCAGGTTCCCGCCTCGCAACTCCCCAGCACCTGAACGATCGAGAGGGAATCGCCCGGAGCGAGCGCCTTCCGGTAGAGGAAGACTGCTGCGGGTTTTCCGCCTTGGCCGCGGGGTAGGAGGCGATGCTGCAACGGAGCGTCACTTCCGATCCACGATGATGAACCATCACCGGCTATGCCCGCAGCTGCGGCACTCGTCGTCCAATCTACCGGCCGATCGCCGGCATTGCCGATAAAGATCACGGCGCCGCCGGCCGCCCGAACATCATAGTGAAAACCGAGCGCCCGGCCGGTCGACTCCTCCTCGGTCCAGGCGGTGTCGACACGGGCATACGTTTGACACGTTCGGAGCGTTGGTATGAGCTCCGTATACAATTCGAGCGGCAATACGGCCGGGGTCCGGTTGCGGGCGGTAAGCCGCACGACCATGCCCGGCTCCTGGAGAAGAAACTCATAGGTGAATCTCCAATCGAGCGTGCTCTCCTGTCTGGTGAAGGTCACTGCGTGGGGGCGCACGATGCTCGTCCATGAGTCTGTACCGATCCATCGCTTCGGCCCGCGTCCGACTCGAACTCCGGTGCGAAACGGCCTGGAGTCTCCCCGGCGCCAGTAGTCGGTGCTCAGGTCGATGCTGTTGGCAACAGGAGAATAGAAGCTGATGCGTGATGGGAGCGGCCGGCTCCCATGGAACTCGGCGCCGGCATATCTTCCGCCGACCTCGATCTGTCCGTACCCGCCGGTGAAGGTTCGGGCCAGCGGCTGTCCGACCGCGCTGCCGCGGAAGGCAACAAGGCAGGCACCGGCAACAATAACTGTGAAAAGGATGGACATAGGCCTCTCAGTCTTTTGCATAAACCCCGTCGTACCTCTTGTGAACCAGGCCCCCGGCGGTAAACTTCACCATTTCCCTGACTGTCCCGGAAGAATGCTGGATGGTGACCATCGTCTCGCACTCCCGGTCTCCTCCCGCAAAGAGAAAGATATCGGTGTCGAACCGAAAAGCAACAGCCGCGACGCTTTCATCCTCCGTTGACACGGCGACACGTCTGCCGACCCTCACAGGACAGTCGCTCTTGAGCGGGAGACTGCTGTAGATTTCCCCGCGGTAGAAAACGGCTGTCAGCATTTCGTCTCTGAACGGCATATCCAGAAGGAATGTCCACTCCCAAGACGCGGGGATTGCCGGGTTGACCTTCAGTCCATCGAGCGTCGGCTCGATTCCCATCAACCCTTCCACACCGAGCCAGAGGTACGTCGGGGGAGTCCACGGGCTCATGGTCATGCCGCGGCTGACGTACGTCACGCCATGAAGACGTTCCGGAAATTGACCGGGCACAACATTCCCGAAATCGACCGGACGGGCAATTTCAGACAAGGCGTACATGTTGCGCATGCCTTCGATGAGCTTTCCGGGATTGTCACGACGGACGCAGTAGGCAACCCACGCGGTCAGGTTTGGCCAGACTCCGCCCACGAGCTGGTATCCGGAATCGGGATCATAGTTGCTCTCTGCGCTGCTCACTGTTCTAGAACCAAACGGCGTCCACATTTCCGCATCCGTGAGACGCTCAAGGATGCGATGCCTCATCAGGCCGTCTGCTCCCCCGAACATCACCGGGAAGATGAGGTCCCCGGTTACGTCATGGTGGCGGGTTCCATCATTGGCGAGTGAGAGGAGAAACATCCCCGTTTTCTCCGAGAGCAGGAGGGCATTCATCGCTTCTTTGATGCTCCGGGAGGCTTCTCGATAGTGCTCCAGGTCGTCCCGAAATCCCAGGAACCCGGCAACGTCCGCGGTGAGGGCGAGCGCGAAGCCGCATTCCGCGTTGATCTCGGTGACGGCGCCTGTCAGCGTGTACCCGTCAATGATATTACGCCAGCTGCAGATGCCCCACACACTGGTGCCCTCTGCCGAGCACCGGATCAGCCCATCCTCCATCTGACCGAGGATCCAGTCGCAAGCCCGCTTCATCAGCGGGTAGACGCGCGCGAAAGAATACTCTCCTCCGCATATCGCAGCGTGATGGAAGAGGGCCCACACGAAAAGCGGGGTGTCATCGTTGATGTTGAGCCAGTAGTCGTGGCGGACGGGAGGGTCTTCGTCTGCATGCACGTACTCCGTCAGCTTGCCCCCCTCGTGATACGCATACCGCTCGGTCAGTTCGATCAGCCCGCGCGAGAAACCCGGTGTGAGGTAGTCGGAACCGAGGATATACCAGGCAAGGTCCCTGATCACGGTAATATCCCGAGGAGGATCATTGGTAAACCCCGATCCCGCCCTGTACTGGTGTTGTACACGGAGCATGTTCACCTTTGCCCACTGCAATCCCCGGTTGATAACCGGATCGGGCGTTACAATGTGTGTCCGCGCGAGCCGCACGGCGTACGCCTCGCGGCTCTTCCGCAGCGATTCACCGTCATTCCGGCAGTGCAAGAAGAGACGGCGAGCCTCCGCGATCCCGTCCGGAGAAAAAGTCAGGAGAAACGGCACTTCGACAGCGGTGGCGCCGCCCGATGCAACGGCATATTCCGCCGACAGACTCCTGTCGTCGCTTGCCGCAGAAACCGCGGCCAGCGTTGAGCCGAAGACCCTCGCCTCCGTCGGGGCCCCGACGGTGGCAACCTGCCAATAGGTATCCAGATGGGTTATCGCAACGCGAGCCTCCGTCTCGGCCTCTAACGGCTGTTTGGTGAAGAGAGGGCTCCCGACGGCAGGAAACGTGATCGTATGACGAACACGAATCTCAGGGGTTCCTCCTCCGGTCCGGGTAACACGGACCAGAACAAGTGCCGCCCGCGACTCCGCAGCCGGAGTGTCACCGTCTTCCCAGGGGAGAAACGGGAGGAGAAAACACTTTTCGACAAGACAGCCTTTCCCCCTGTACATGGTAGTCTGAGACTCCGGAGCGAAGAGTGTGTCACTGGCAGTCAGGACTTCCCCGTTTGCGACGATTTCAACGAGCCACGAACCGGCATAGTATCTGTTGTCCGAAGCGCTCCAGAGGCCATGACAGTTGCTGAGCGCGTCAAGCCGCGCAAAGGCGAGAGGATTCCCAAGGCTCGATCCGGTGGAGAGATCCGCGACGGGAACTCTATAGTGTAGTGGGATCATCCTTTCAGCCCGCTGGAAGCCATGCTCTCGATGAAATACCGCTGGAAGAAGGCATACGAAACGATCACCGGAAGGGACAATAACGTCGCCGCGGCAAGAAGCGCTCCCAGCTGCGATTCCGCTTCTCCCCCGATCGTGAAGAGGGTAACGATCTGCGGCATCGTCATCAACGATCGTTCCCGCACAACCATCAGGGGCCACAGGACTTCGTTCCAGCTGGTCATAAACGTCAGGACGGCCACGGTGACGATCACGGGACGCGAGAGCGGCCAGACGATGCTGAACAGAATCCGGAGCTCCGAACAACCGTCTATTCTCGCGGCATCGATCAGCGCCTGTGGGATCGCCATGAAAAATTGTCGGAATAAAACGATGCTGAAAGCGCTCATCATGGTCGGCGCAACAAGCGCGAGATACGTGTCGGTCCAGCCAAGTTTCACCATCAAAATGTACTGTGGGATCAGGACGATCTGGAATGGAATCATCATGGTAAAAAGGATTACCAGGTAGAGCAACCGCCGGCCGACGAAGTGAAGACGTGCCAGCGCGTACCCCACCATCGATCCGAAGAGCACCACCGACGCGGTAACGGACAACGACACGATGATGCTGTTGACAAACGCGCGGGCTATCGGAATTTTCGAGATCACGAGGTCATATCCCTGGGCGGTGAAATGATCCGACCAGAGCCCCAACCCCGGGATTTCCATCTCGGGCTTCAACGAGCCGGCAATCATCCAGAGAAATGGATAGCCGAAGACGACCGCGCCGAAAAGGAGAGCAGCGTATTTCCAGAGGTTCTTCATTGGGTCGGCTCCGATTCGATCAACTTCCGCTGCAGCAGAACAACCGCCAGGATGATCATGGCATACACGAACCCGAGAGTCGCCGCATACCCCATATGATTGAAATAGAAAGCCTGATTATAGATGTAGAGCATTCCCGAAAGGGTACTCTGCATCGGTCCTCCCCCCGTCAGGACATATGGTTCGATAAAGAGAGAGAATCCACCGATCGTCGAGAGGACAACGATGACGATGACCGTCGGATTCAGCATCGGAAGGGTGATCGAGAAGAATACCTGCCAGGGTGTGGCCCCGTCCAGCTCGGCGGCCTCGTAAAGTTCACGGGAAATGCTCTGGAGTCCGGCAAGAAAGAGGACAATGTAGATCCCGACATTCTTCCAGGTCGCCATGAGTGCGATTGATGCCATTGCCACGCTGGAGTCCACGAGCCATGGGATGCGCGGCATGCCGAAGCGGCTCAGGATGGAGTTCAGGACGCCATTGTCGAAGGCGTAGAGCTGCTGCCAGAGAATTGTTACCGCCACGCCGGAAACCACCACGGGGAAGAAATAGACAGCACGAAAGAACCCCCTCCCCCGGATTCTGGAATTGAGCAAGAGAGCAAAGGCAAGCGCCACGACCACCTGCAGAGGGATGTGGAAGCCGAGGAAAACCAGCGTGTTTCCGAGGGACTTGAAAAAAAGAGGATCGCCAACCAGCCGTGAGAAGTTCTTCAGTCCGATCCACTCCATGGGCGTGACGATGTTCCATCGGTGGAACATCAGAACCAGAGAGAACACAAGCGGATAAGCTGCGAAGGCCAGGAAGAAGAGAATGTAGGGGAGGATGAGGCCGTACGCCGTCTTTTCCGGGGAGCGGAGATTTCGCTTCTGCCGTCGTCTCATTTGTTCCACTCGATGATCGCGCGTGCCCGCTCGGCGGCATCACCAACAGCCTGCTCCGGGGAAACAGCGCCAAAGACTGCGGACCGTTCGTAGGCCTGCGCTATGCCATCGAAGACCTCCTTCAGGTCGGGGACGGCGTCCATCCCCCTCGTGTAGGGAACCTGTTTGGCAAATTGCACCATTTTCGGGTTTCTGAGGAAAAACTCCTCGAAAACAGGGTTTGAAAGGAGGTCTCCGCGCACCGGCATCTGGTTGCAGAGTTCGAGGAGCAGCAAATCATGCTGTGCGGTGACGAGAAACCTGACGAAAGCCCACGCCTCGGCAGGATGCCGCGTAGTACTGAAGACTGCAATGTTCTTATAGTCCCCGTAGGTATAGACGGGACCTTTGTACTCGTCCGGAACCGGAAGGGGGGCGACGCCGAAGCGCATGGTCGGTGCAAACTTCTGCATGGCCGCTATCTGCCACGGACCGGCAAAGTGCGTCGCCTTCCTCCCCAGCAGAAAAGGATCACCGCCCTGATAGAATGTGCGGGGGAAGTATCCAAGCCGGTAGCAATCCTGGAAAAACCCCATCACCTCCGCGCCCGCCGGATTGTCGAATGCCACCTCCCCCTTGTCGAACAGGGTCTTCCCCCCCGACGCAGCAATGTAGAAGGAGTAGAAATCGAACCAGCGCTGCCACCAGATGGGCCGGATATCCCGCTCCCCCATCCAGATGTCGGTCTGGCCGTCGCCGTTGGTATCGCGCGTGACCTTTGCACCGGCCGCCAGAAACTCGCTGTACGTCCGCGGGACTTCACGGACACCTG
>DAIUKN010000025.1:0-13156 GCA_036848195.1 Bacteroidota bacterium | reverse complement strand
CGGTATCCCCGCTCAGAGCGAGATGCTCTACTCCGGTCACTTTCAACTGGGCCCCAGCACTGGCACTCAGCACTGCCAGCAAAACCAGAACAACACGTATTGTCGTTTTCATAGTCCCGTTGTTTTTGAGGAAAAAGCCTCCAGCCGATGAGACAGGAGGCCTTCGCAAGGTGTACCGCGAGCTTCAGCGTGCGCTTCTTTCCAGACAACGACGCAGAATGATTCCCGCGCCAGCGCACGTCTATTCTCGTGCCTCTGTAAGCTTCTTGAGTTCCCTGACCTTCTCGAAGAACGAGCCAAGGTCCATCTCTTTCAGGAAGATCATTCCCCTCGCGGCGCGAAGCCGAGGGTGAGGATTCTTCAGGAAATAATCGTTCCCGAGGCAGGTCTTGATCATCGCGTACTGACCCACCTGGATCTTCTGGGCAAGTTCGGAGAAGGGCCCGTCATGCTCGTAGCTCGGGAAGGAGGCGGCGCTTTGCGAACCGAAACAGTTCATGAAGGCCGTATGGAGCAGGGAAAGCGAGTTCAGTGAGACTGGCACCATCAGATCGGCCTCCGCCGGCCGGAAACGGTACCAGACGTTCCTGTAACCCCACACGCGCACGCTCCCGTCTCCGCTCTGTTTCTCGTACATCTTCAACGCCTCGGCAACCGCCTGTAAAGCCTTGTAGTGCGTGTCAGGACCGCTCCCTTCGGGATCAAACGCCACGGAAACGACATTGGGCTTCACCTTTTTGAAAAGTTCAAAGATCGGGAGGACGTCGCGGTCCACTTCCGGCTCTTCGGAAAAGATGTCGCCCTTGTAGAACCCCAAACGCAGCGCAGAAATGGAAGACCCCTCGATGCCGAAATACGCCCAGAGGAGTTCCACCTCCCATTCCCGGAGCGTTCCTTTAAGCACTTGAACATCCGGCGGATCCTTCGCACCCGGGTATTGTGTGACGAAATAATCGTGGAGCTCGCGGATCTTGAGTCGGACCACCTTCATGTCGGTTGTCCGGTATACATCGAACAGATTGCGCAACAGCCGGCGGGCTTCGGCCTCGTTTCTCTCTTCGACGCTGTTCGCCGCCGCGCCGTCGAGGTAGAGATACACATCTTCCATTCTCTTCGTTGCAGATTTCGGATTGAAGTACCCACTCTTCAGTAGCGTGCTGAATGTGCCGCTGTCCAGATGATGCTCCAGTTTCTCAATGATCGACAGACAGTAGGGATTCGACACAGCAGTGAAACCCGACGTCAGGTTGGCGAAATAATGGTAGTTCGAGGGGTCGCGCACAAGATGGTAGATGTGCGCCAGATAGCCCAGCATGATGTCATCGTGGTGCGGCTCGGTGTGAAGGAATGTTGTTCTGGAGACCGGGCGGAGCCCATTCTCGATCTTTCCGATCATCCGTTGGCGTGAACCTTCCGCGAGAACCTGGTGTGACACCCCGGTTTTCGACAGAAGCTCCCGGGCGAAGCGGTCTTCTGAAAAGTCGTCAGCGGTAAGTTCGGTGAGCGCCCTATTCTTCTTCAAAGCGAGGGAAACCACAGTATCGTCGACTTCTAGGTCGCCGGGAGCCGTAACCTTGCAGAAATCCTCGAAACGCCGCTCCACAAGGTGACTCGCCCCACCCTTCGTGAGGTAGAAGCGCGCATACTGCATCTGCTGCAGCACGGAAGCCGGATAGGCCGGGGCTGTCTCTTCCTGAATAGCGTCAGCCACGATCGGCGCTTTGGCGTCGCCGGCGGCGATAATCAGAACCGTCGCCGTGGAATTGTACGTAATACTCCGGAGGCCGATCGTAATCACGAGCCGGCTTCGCGAGATCTCGATCCCGCCAAGATCAGTGGCAGCAGCAGCCTGAGTCTCATAGTTGGTCCCGGTCAGGCGCGTCACCGAGTAGGGGCTCGATCCGCGGACGTTGAATGCAATGTGGCCGTCGGGACCGATCCCTCCCAGGAAGAAGCCGATTCCCCCCATGGCGCGGATGCGGGTCTCGTACTCCATGCAGAAAACGTCGACGCGATTGATGACTTCTTTCTGGATACGTTCCAGATCGGATCGTGTTTGCCGCACGCGGAGCGACAGGTCGACGACATTGTTGGAGAACACTTCCGCCATGGTCATCCCAGACGGCAGTCCGAGCGTGGTGGCGTCGATGAGAAGCGCCTTCCGGGGATCCAGGCCGAAACCCTGGATGTAAAATTCATTGACATACCAGTGGAAGCTGTTCTGCTGCTGCGAGTCCATCGGATAGAACTCATCAATCTGCACGAAGGAGAGGCTCTTCATGTCGGGACGGCGCGCGCCCTCGATCCCGAACTCCGCAAGGAGTCCCTGCGTCTCTTTTGCCTCCCAGCGTTCAAGAATCCGCATCACCCATTTGATGAAATGCTCGGGGGTTTTGCCTGTCGGAAGCGAAATGACGCCGCCGGGATTCTTCAAGACCCACTCGATAAACCGGAGTGCGGTCAGCTTGCCTAGTATCGGGAAGTTCTCAACCTCGACCACCCGGATCTTCTCCGTGGGGGTGTACACTGCCTTGCGGCCGCTTTTCCGGATTTCATACTCCTCAACCGTCGAGGACGAGTCATACTGTCGTGGTGAGGGGAGAGGATTCATCATATCAATCTTTCTGCTGTGAACTTGATCGGTCGAATGAATTCTGGGTCAGTTGGTCATCTTCCAGCCGGGGTCCAGACGTGAAAGCCAGTCGCCGAAATACGTCTGGACAACGCTATCGTGATCCACGGTCGTCTTTATGAATTGCAGGCGGTCGCCGACCCGGGGTTTCATCAGATTGCTGAAAATGACATGCTCCTGTTCCAGGTGGTCGGTGTAAGCGGCTGTCAACGTGCCGCTTCCTTTCTCCAGCCAGCCGCGGAAGTATTCCTGCTGGGCGTAGAATGCATCGAAAAGGAAGAGATCCTGCACGTGGTCCGTCAACCCTCCGCGTTCGAGAGCGAAGGCTGCCGGCCGATAGCCGCCACTGTGCGCGGAAATGAGTACTTTTCCGATCGTTGCAGACTTGACAACCCCCTCACGACGAATTGTCGAAAGAACGTCTTCCACCAGTCGTTTGAACCCTCCTTCATCCTCCATCTTCCCACCGAAGGAATCGCGTGCGCGATTGGGCCCCTGGGGAAGGACAAGGAGCGCGTTGACCTTCTGCGCCGTCAACGCCTGCGGCATCCGGTAGCGCTCCAGCACGCCCAGGTTGTCATTCAGGTGGCCGTGAAAGTGGACAATGACGTTCGTGCCCGAAGGCGTTTCGTGAAATCCTTCTGGGACGAACACAACGACACTGCTGTCGGCGTAGTGCGGAAACCACGGATATACGGTGCCGTCATCGCGCTTGTATCCCCCCGCCCGGTCCTTGTGCGGGAATGGTGCGGCACTCGAGCGATAGATCCCCCATTTGCCGCCCGGAATCATGTTCCAGTCGACCTGCGAAGCATCCACCCTTCTTTCCGTGAACCCGGTCATGCCCGTGAAGCGATTCCACACCGCGCGGGCCGCGTGGGCCGCCAGCATCGTCCCTCCGTTGTTCACGTCTTCCCGGTGATCGGGATGTTTGTCCACGAAGATTGCCATGGCGATGTCCGCCCGGTCCGAGATCACGAGCCCGACATCCACTTTTGTCTCCGAAACTCCTCCCGTCTTGTGCGCGACTTCGAGGACTTTGCAGTCCGCCGCAGGGAGGAGTCGCGGAATCATATCATTGTAGAATTGCTCTCTCAGAATGGCCACCATCGCGTTGCACGACGACGAATCAACCAGCGTTCTCCTGTAGAGGGCCTCGAGCAACACCACCATGTCTTCCGGCGTGGAGACCCCAATCCCGTACCGTATTGCTTCGGGTGTGTCCTTCTTTGAACTCCATGTGTAGAGACGGTTCAGAAGGCGGGTGTTCTTCAGGCCTTTCTCCATGAGGAAGTCGTTGACAACGCCTAGCCTTTCCTCGTGCGTGCCTGCCAAACGGTCAAGAACGAGATTCGTGGCAGTGTTGTCGCTCAGAACAATCATGAGCTTCACGGCATCCATGAGTGTCATCGTCATGCCGTCGGACATCTGCTCGAGAAGACTCGGCTTCTTGTCGTCGCGTGTCAGCACGACCTTGACGGACGGGTCGATCTGCCCGCGGTCCACCATATGGAAGAACGCCGCCATGATGGGGAGCTTGATCACGCTCGCAGTCGGAAAACGATCGGCAGCATTGTATGCCAGGCTCTCGCCGGTTTTCAGGTTCTTCGCCATCAACCCGAGCCGACCGCCATAGGTCGCTTCGAGGCCCCTGATTTCCACCATGAACGCCGAATCCCGGTCAGCCGATGGTGCGGCAAACGCGGAGGCCCAAAGAAATAGCCAGAAAAATGCCATGTACGGAGGGGGCATGCCCAGTCCGTCCGATGCGCGATCAGAACGCAATTCAAGCTCATCTGAATCACCCCCCGCCAACCTGACGCGCGACATTGCTTTCGATTCCAGAACCATTGCCAGCGCTTGCCCTGTGAGATGGTACCTTTCGCGCAAAATCGTTTCGAACCCGTCCAGCGTAATGCCCTTCGTATCCGGATTGTGAATATCATACTCCCAAAACAGCGGATTCAATTCAATGCAGATATTTACAGAGTATTTCCCGGGTTGACTATAGCCGAACCCATTCAATCTCATAGCGCGCCGCTGAGGCAGTCCAGGATTCATCTCCCCTCCGACGGATCCCCACAGATCTCCCGGGCAGACCTTGTTCGCCAGGTCCCCCCCTAGTATTGCTACAACAGGGCTAGCCAGCACCTCCATCCATACTATACGCCAGACCGGTTTTTCACACCTTCAAAAACCATTTCTTTTTCCACATAAACCAGACCACGAGGAACATCACCGCAATAAACGAAATTGCGTACATCAACGACGCATTGATCGGGCTTGCGATCGAGAGAAAAACATTCCTGAAGATGTACTGCTGGAGAGAGATCGGGTCTCCCCCCTCCTGCGCGATTTTGATCAGCCCAAGTAGCCGTCCCACGACTCCGGATAGAACAAAAACAGTAATGGCATTCATGCCGTAGATAATAAACGGCGTGGCCCATTTCGTGTAGCCCTTCACATCGATCAACCAGTAGAACATGGCCAGGCAGACCAGCGCCCATCCGGCCATGAACACGCTGTACGAGCTCGTCCAGAGATTCTTGTTGATCGGGAGCCACATATCCAGAATCGCCCCGAGAAGGAGCAGGAAATTGCCCGCAACGAACATCCAGGCGGTCTTTTCCTCTTTCGACCGGTCTGTCCTGAGCCACGTCCCGGTGAGCACACCGAACAATGTCGTCGCGATTGCCGGAATCGTGCTCACGATTCCCTCCGGGTCAAACCCCGGAGCCGGGGCGCCGCGCCAGGTATGGCCGGCAAGGACAACGGAATCGACATACCAGCAGAGACTCCCCATCGGTTCCATGACACCCGCTCCATACCCGGGAACGGGAACCAGCTTTACGAGCAACCAATAGCCGGCAAGGAGCGACACGATCCAGACCACCTGTCCGCGGGTCTTCGTGTACATATAGATAATGCTGGCCAGCAGATAGCAGATGGCGATCCGCTGAAGCACGCCCGGAATCCGGATGGCATCAAACGAGAATTTGTGATCCAGCATCAATCCAAACGGGAATCCCGCCAGAAACAATCCGAAACCGAAGATAATCACCGCCCGACGGAGCACGTGCAGCAGGAGCTTCGTCTTGTCTTCGCCCGCCTCCACCCTTTTGGCAAAAGAGAGCGTCATCGCAACACCCACGATCCAGAGGAAGAAGGGAAAGATCCAGTCCGTGAACGTCCAGCCGTTCCAGGCTGCGTGGCGGAGCTGGGGATAGATATCATTCCAGGTCCCGGGGTTGTTGACCATGATCATTCCGGCGATTGTGGCGCCGCGGAATGCGTCAAGCGAGAGGAGACGTTTCGAAGGGGCTGCCATCGTGTTCTCGTGGAGAGTGAGGTGCAATCAAGAGTTGTCTTTCTCTGGGTGGTGAACACAAGGGGCTGGTAGCGACACCAGAAGTATACACGCCGAAGACCATCAGCTTGCCCGCCCCTCCGGGTCCGCCCCAAGAGGCGGGTCAAGAGGGCGGACTCCTCCTAATGACTCCTCACCCAGTTTGCGCCAAGAAGTCATTGCGAGCGACATCACAGCCAGTTGGTTGCGGAGCGAAGCCCGTCCCCTTTAGGGGACGAGCCGACCGACTTCAGTCGGTCGAGCCTCGATCCGCTCAAACGGATCGGGACCTCGACGAAGTCGGGCGAAGCCTCGACAGAGTCCGATCCTCAGGACGAAGTCGGGCGAAGCCTCGACAGAGTCCGATCCTCAGGACGAAGTCGGGCAATCTGAATTCCTACAACTTCATTACCCCGATACCCGGCCCGGTTGTCAGCGTGACCTTCCCATCAACGATCGACGCGCCTTTGAACAGATCGTTCTTGATCAGCAATGCCCCGTCAAGATCCGCCCAATCTACCATCGGTGAGAGCTGTGCGGCAGCGGAAATAGCACACGATGTTTCGGTCATGCATCCGAGCATCACCTTCATACCCAGCGACTTTGCGAGCAGAATCATCTGGTACGCCTCGCGCATCCCGGTACATTTCATCAGCTTCACGTTAATGCCGTCGAACACGCCGTACGCCTTCTTGACATCGGGAAGGCGTTGCACACTTTCGTCCCCGACGAGCGGCAACGGGCTCTTCTCCCTCAGCCAGACGATGTCGTCCACCTGTTCCTTCGGCATTGGCTGCTCGACGAACTCGACCTTCTTGCCGGCGAGCCATTCGATCATCCGGAGCGCGGACTCACGGTTCTTCCACCCTTGATTCACATCCACTCGAAGCGGCTTGTCGGTCACTTCCCGGATCGTCTCCACCATCTCCTTGTCATTCTCCCTGCCGAGTTTGACCTTCAGGACCTTGTATTCCGCAGCTTCCCGGACCTTCTGCCGGACCACTTCCTTCGTGTCAATTCCGATTGTAAAGGTTGTCACAGGAGTCTTGCCCGGATTCAGCCCCCAGATCTGGTACCAGGGGTACCCCATTTTTCTCCCGACCCAGTCGTGCAGAGCAATGTCGACGGCCGCTTTTGCCGCAGGATTCCCCGGCGCAATCGCGTCGATATCGGCAAGGATGTCGCCCAAAAGAAAGGGATCCTCGTACCTCGTCATGTCGACTTTTGTTAGAAACGCTTTCGCGGTGTCGTGGCTCTCGCCCAGGTACGGCGGCATCGACGCCTCGCCATAACCGGTGATCCCGTCCTTTTCCACTTCCACCATCATGACTGGTGTGGTGGTACGCGAGTTCGTGGCTACCGTGAATGTGTGTTTGAGCTCGAGGGTGTATGGATAGAAGCGGAATTTCATGTCGTTACCCGTAAATGCTGGAGTGCGTCCAAACAGATCGAATGGCCTGAGGGTCATTGCGGCACCTGCCGCAAGGCCTGTCCTGAGAAATGTCCGTCGTGTGCTATTCATTGCCGCGGTAGTATGGCATGTGCGCGAGTCTGCGGATACCGGCTTGCTCTCCCGCCCCGATGATCCGCTTAATGCTCAGGAATGACTCTTCGCGATTCTTTGCATAGTCGGGGTCCGCGGGGTCAAGGCTGTTGAATCGAACATCTCCGGACTCATGGATGAATCTCTTCCCTCCGAGGGAGATGGCAACGTGGGTGACGCGTTCAGGTTTTCCTTCCTTCGCCTTCTTGCCGAAGAAAAGGAGATCGCCGGGTTTCACATTGTCCATTGCGGCAGTGATCTCGACCGGATCACCGACGAGGGCCTGCTGGCTGGCATCGCGCGGGAGAAGTACACCATTCAGATAATAGACCGTCTTCGTGAATCCCGAGCAGTCCAATGCTTTGGCTGAAGTGCCGCCCCAGAGATAGGGGACGCCGAAGAATCTCTTCGCCGTCGCGACGATCGATTCCGGCGTGTCCTTGGCCTGCGCCAACCAGGACGAGAAAGGCTCCGCGTGTTCTTTCGAAAGATACGCCGTCCTACCATCGGGGTAGACGACTTCGAAATGGGATCCATCATCTTTCTTCAGGCCAAAAAGCGCACCCGCCACGACATCACTGACAACCTGACTCTCCTTCGCTTTCCCTTGCCGCGTAAAGCCAAATTCAGCGGTAACGATCACTTTGGGCAACTCGGTCCAATGCCGGTATTCCTCAGGTGTCATTCCAACGATCATATCATCGGTCCATCCGAGGTACTCATCCGGCGTTTGCACCAGAAACCACCCCCCACGCTCTTTCTTCAGGACCTTCAGCGGCGTCCCCAGGATCGCCTGCGTACCCATTTCAGCGCCATGTTCGTGTTTCGTCCGGAGATTGGCAACGCTCACACTGACAACGGCAAAGGTTTTCGCGCCGAGGGATTTCTGCGGGAGGACCTCGATGCTGTCGGCAATTTGGAAGTCCCCTTTCCCCTTCAAAAACTGAAAGAGTTGCTCCTTGAGCTGTGCGCTATGGAGGTCTCCGCGCAATGTGAGAGTCTTCCCGCGAAGTTCGCCCTCTACGTCGAAGACGACCGTCCGCTTGTCCGGCGCCAGTTTCGCCTTCGCTTCTTTGAGAAGGTCAGTGATCATGGTGGTGTTCTTGTCGGGGCCACATCCCGCCGCAAGGAGGAGCAAGCCCATCGTGAGGATAATGAAATGTCGGTTCATACGTTTGTCCTGGTATGGACGTCCCATGGGACGTCCCCAAAATTCTTCCCGCCGTTACCTCACCAGCACCATCCGCTTCGTTTGCGAGAAGCTCCCGGCTGTGATGCGGAAGAAATAGACCCCGCTCGCCGACTGCGCGGCATTCCAACGGACACTGAAGTTCCCCGCGGGCATATCAGTATCAACAAGCGTCGCTTCCTCGCGTCCGAGAACGTCATAGACCTTCAGCGTAACCCTGCCTGCCTGCGGGAGGGCGAACTGGATGGTTGTTGACGGGTTGAAGGGGTTCGGGAAGTTCTGGCTCAGCTCATAGGACGTCGGTACGCCGCCCTGGGCTTCTACGCTGGAGACTTGGACCGTACGGAATCGAAAAACCGACGACCATCCGCTCGACCCGAGAGCGTTCGTCGCCTTCACCCGCCAGAAATAGACTTTGTAGTAATCCAAACCCGGACCGGCGAGCGACGTATCGGCAAGACCGGCCGAATCGACCATTGTCGCTGCAAAGTCGGCCGCAGTCGACAGCTGGAACCGGTAGGTGCTTGCCGCCGGCGCCCGTCCCCAGAGGAACTTCAGGTTTACCGGGGCATCCACGAGGATGTTTGGAGGATAGAGCAAACCGGGACTTGTCGGGAATCCAGTGGAAAAATTGGAACTGCCGGAGTACAACCCGAACCCGGCAGCATTGGCGGCCCGGACACGCCAGTGATATGCGGTCTGCCCCAGCAGGCCGCCGACATTCTTCACCGTGTCGACGAGAGAGGAGTCGTTCACCACAAGTCCTTGCCCGAACGAAGGATCGGTGGAAACCTGCAGATGGTATGACGCGGCCAGGTCCGCGGAGCTCCAGACCACTTTCACCGTGTCGGGGACGGCGGTATTTCCACTCACCGGCAAGAGAAGCGAGGGGGCAGACGGTGGTGCAATTCTGAGAATACGACTCGTATCCGACTCGTTGTAATTCCTGTCGAGGGCCGTAACAGTGTAGTAGATCGGTTTGCCGCCGCTGGATGACAGCTGAGGGATGACGTATCGTCGGCCCTCGATCGAGGCAAGATTCCTGGGATCCGCCAGCTCCGCCGCTGAGGGAGAATGGTCGAAGCGGTAGATCGCGTACCGGTATGCCGTGTCGTCGTTTGCGCGCACGTTCGGCAGGTCCCACTGTATAGCAAAGGGACCGCCCGGGTAGAGCGTTGCGTAACGGATGCCACGGGGCGGATAGGGCGCGATCGTGTCCTTCCACGCCATCACGGGGTGCAGGGCGGGATACTGATAGAAGTTCCCTCTGAGCGAATCTGCAAACCCCCTGAGGTTGTCGTTGATGCCGTTGTTAGCCCGGAAGTAGACGGTCCCCCCGACTTTCGGGTTCGCCCTGTCCAGACGAAGCTGGTTCGGCATTTCGCTGGCGCTCCAGCTGGAAATTCTGTAAGCCGCCTTGCCGGGATAGAAATGGCGAGCGTGAGCGGCTGTCGAATCGGCCCACCAGGGCATCAACCGCGAGTAATCCTGCCCGCCCCCGATTGGCCAGTAGAGCTGAGGGGTCAGATAATCGATGGTCTGGTTCTGCAGCCAGGCGATCGGGTCACAATAAATGTCGCTGTAGGAGCTCATCCCGACGATTCCGACTGGCATGCCGGATTTCCATATGCCGAACGGGCTCATACCGATCTTCACGTGCGGCTTGATCGCCTGGACGCTGTCATGAATCATCTGGATCAGCAGGTTCACGTTGTCCCTGCGCCAGTCTGCGACATTGGTGAATCCGCGGGAGTATGCCGAAAAAGTTGCGGCGTCCTGGTTCGAGATCTGGTTCGGCGGATAGGGATAGAAGTAATCATCCATATGTATCCCGTCAATGTCATACCGTCTCACCACATCAGTGATGACACGGGCGTCGAACTGACGCACGAGCGGAAGGCCCGGGTCAAGAAATTTCAACGTGCCGATCTGGATCACCCAATCGGGATGTTGCACGACCACATGGTTCAACGCAAGCGTGTAGTTTCCGACCGACCTCTCGGCCCGGTATGGGTTGAACCAGGCGTGCAGCTCCATTCCGCGTTTGTGGGCCTCGGTGACGGCAAATTCCAGCGGATCATAAAACGGACTCGGTGCCCTTCCCTGCTGTCCAGTCAGCCAGTATGACCATGGCTCCAGGGAGGACTGATAGAGCGCATCGCATTCGGGACGCACCTGGAAGATCACAGCACTGATGCCGTTGGCTTTCAGCTGATCCAGGATAACAATGAGCTGGTTCTTCTGGACCTGGGGGTCGGCGCCGGGTGTCGCTGGCCAGTCAAGGTTTGTGACCGTGGCCACCCAAGCGGCGCGGAATTCGCGCTTCGGGGGAACCTGGGCAACGGTAGTATGGCAGAGGAAAAGAACAACGAGAACAAACGCAAAGCACTTGGTGAGATTCATGAGTATCCCATTTGAGCCCCTTCCACCATCCGGGAAAGGCACCTGTGAGCCGCTGGGGGAGGCGGGAAAATCCCGCAGGAGGTCGGCGGCATTTGACAGGAGAAATACAAAAAGGCATCTGGCACGGGAGTGCCAGACGCCTTTTGCAGGATGTGATCCTCGCTCACTTGAGAAGCATCATCTTCTTGGTGATGCGGCTCGTGCCGGAGACGAGAGTGTACACGTAGGTGCCCGAAGAAAGCTTCGAGGCATCCAACGTGGTCTTGAACGTACCCGGGTTCAAATGCTCGTTGACCAGGGTTGCCACTTCCTTGCCCAGCATATCGTAGACCTTCACTGTCGTGTAGCCGGCGGTCGGAATCGTGAACTGGATTTCGGTCGTCGGGTTGAAGGGGTTTGGATAGTTCTGGGATAGGGTATAACCGTTCGGGATCAGGTTGCTCACCGGCTCGACGCCTACGGTCACACGCCGGAACATCTGCATGGGGGCCTTATCGTGGTTGAACGCCACCACCCAAACGGTATCACCGGTCTTGCTGAACGCATGGCCCCGCGGCCGCGGCAGGCCATCGCCAGCGGTACCGCTCTTATAAGGATACGCAGCCAGGTTCCAGGTGAGACTGTCTGTCTGCTTCTTCGTGGTCACGTCAAAGCCATACCACGTCATAGCCGTCCAGGGCGGATCCACAGGGGGAACGCCATAGTCCGTCGTATCCATGGTGCCGGAGCTGAGGTAGAGCAAGCCGTTCGTCGGGTGCCAGCCGGCCGATTCGACCTGCATGCCAAGACCGAAGCTGTCCTTCAGCGCATAGGTCCCCAGCGTACCAACATCGCTGTGGTAGATGTAGACCCTTCTCGTGCTGTAGCCACACCAGTAGATATCGTTACCGTCCTTCGATACTTCCATCGTCCTCGAGAAACCGTTGCTCGCTGCGATTGCTGTACCGAGAGAACCGAACGTAGCGTCCCAAATCTTCACGGGGTTCCCCGGAAGCACATGGCCCGTGAACATCTCGCCCGCGCTCGTGAACGCCGGGGCGATACCAGAGGCGACCGCAGGTGCGACAGGATTCACCTTCTGAATCCCAACGCCGGTCTTGTAGTTGATCTTGTAAACAAACCCGCCTATGCCCACGTAGACAATGTTGCCGTCTGG
The DNA here is from genome assembly GCA_036848195.1 of Bacteroidota bacterium. Lineage (GTDB taxonomy): Bacteria > Bacteroidota > Ignavibacteria > UBA10030 > UBA6906 > DAIUKN01. The sequence continues at coordinate 887 of DAIUKN010000025.1, read as the reverse complement.
AGCAGTCCGCATCCCACGGCAAAGCGATGTCAGTGTGTCGCTCGCCCCGGGAGTGTTGATGATCTTGATGCGGGATATTGCAGTTTCCGTCCCATCGGGGTTGTATACGTAAATGGCAGCGGTCTTCTTCCCGTTGGGGAGACTGTCAGTGGGCATAACGCCCGCCGGACCGACCCAGATCTTTCCATCCGGATCCACAGCAATTCCGTGAAGACCCGCAGTGAACGCCTTGGCAGTGTCCGGGAACACTTTGACGAACTGCCACTTCTTGGCCTGGCCGAATCCGAGCACGGCAAAGCAAAGTGTCAGTATCAGTACTCCAGTAAAGAGTTTTCTCATTGCTACCTCCTGTGTGGTTGAAAACCTTGCAGCTGGACAACGATTCAGCGATATACAAACCGGCTTACAAAACAGCGTGCTCGATCGATTGCCTCCTCTTCTTGTTGGTGAGTTGGATTAGGGTAACGTTCTGCCGTAGTACGGAGCGCCCGTCTTGAGCGCATTGATCTTTACGATGGTTTTGGGACCCGGCGTCCCTGCACGGCTCTGGAAAAGATCAAATCCCTTCCCCCACGAGAGTGAAGCGGTCTGGCCAATGATAATACCGGGATACATTGGGGCGTAGCTCTTGTTCGGATGGACGACGATAATCCCGGCGGGCCCGTCCGTGCCGACAAAAAGATCGCCGTCGGAGGCGAAGGTCAGTGCCGTTACGCCAAAAGAGTTGGCGCCGTACAGCAATGAAAGATTGAAGTATTCCTCCTCTGCACCCAGGTTACCCGTGCCGTCGATCGGGAAGCGCCAGACCTTCTCAAGGCTGTCACGTTTGCCACCGACGTAGAGGAAGTTGTTGTACACCCGCACGGAACGTACCGTCCCGACAAACG
>DAIUKN010000024.1:0-13437 GCA_036848195.1 Bacteroidota bacterium | reverse complement strand
GCAATAGTTGTGAATGCCGTGAATGAAGCGTGCATCACCTGCGACGTTTCGAATTTTCTCGCTATCCATGCAATCCCTTTCGGTGGAGCGTGTCTTCAACCAGCCTCAGAACCTGTTCGGCGGACCTCTGGATTGACGGCAGCACCTCCGTTGCCGACAGGGCGTGTTTGAGCAAGTCAAGGGCCTGGTTTATCGACTCGCGCCGCCGTTCAAGTTCCACCGGGTCGCCTGTCTCCCAGAACCCTCCTTCATCACGGACTTCGAGATTGGAGATATAGCGTCCCTTGATGTACCGGAGCAGTCTGACAATTGCAATGTGGATCTCCGCCGGGGCAAACTGCGTCTTTACCGAGATGAACGGCCGGTCCGGGCGTTCACGCTGGTCAAGCGACAGCGCTCTCCCCGGAACGCTCCAGAGCGTCCCTTCGCGGTCGAAGTAGAAGCTGACCGGCTCACACGAAGGATGCGGGAGGATCTCCAGGCCTCTCAGAGCCAGGTGCCCGATAATCCGGTAGTCCGACAAACCGGGCAACACAACGACCCTCGCCTGAGGCGGCAAGGACCAGTCCTCGTCGAGAGCGGCGTTCTCCCAGCCGCAAATCTCTGCAATTTCGCGCAGTTCATCGATGAGACACGACGTCTGTCTCAGGTCATCCAGCCTCCCGCGATAGTAGAGAGTCAGTCCCATAGTGCGCTTGCTCCGCATTTGTCAATTCTGTACACTACGGGCGGAAGTCCATTCCCGTGTGTCGTCCTGCTATTCTTGATACACCGTTCCGGACATTTTTCCGGTGTGAAAAATGCAAAGGAGGTGTCCTCATGAACGTCCAGCCAAACGAGCTCTGCTTTCGCTATCTTTCCGAGATCCTTCACTCTATGAAGAGCACCCATCAGCATGAGGAGGTGCTCCATTTGATTGTCGATCGGGTGGTACGACTCTATCGATGCCAGACCTGTGCCATTGTGCTGATCGACCCCGCCACGGAATACCTGCACATCGACAACTGGCACGGAATGTCGCTGACATTCTGCAACCAGTTCCGGCAGCGGATTGCCACCGCCTCGATCGGCGCGCTGCTCTGGACGGGCGCTCCGGTACGCATCACCGGCCTTGAGTCCGGCCCCACCGCGGCGGCGGAGTTCCGACTGGAACATCCTTTCGCCTCATGCGCCTGCACGCAGATCGCCGTGGACCACCGCACGCTCGGATACCTGCATGTCGACAGCACGGCGTCGAACGCCTTCAGCGAGGTTGATGTGCAGATGCTGCAGATGTTTGCCGATCTTGCAGGCCTCGCGATTAACAAAACGAGGCTCTACGAGGAGAATCTCCGGCTCGAACGGATCGACCGCGAGACCGGCCTCGAGAAGTATCCCCCGTTCCTTGAGAGGCTGAACGCAGCCGCATCCCGTGCGGGCGAACTCGGCGAAGCGTATGCCGTCGTCATTCTCGATGTTGACAATTTCAAAGACACGGCCAACACCTTCGGCTATGAAGCGTCGCGCGAGCTTTTGAAACAGATCGGTCAACTCGTGAAAAATTCATTACGGCCGATCGATGCCGCCGGGAGGTACGGCTTCGACGAGTTCATCGTCATGCTGGAGAACACGGACTTGGAATACGCCCTGGGATACGCACGGAGCCTCCTCCAGCAGGTTGAGACCCAGCGCTTCACGCTGCGCGGTATCCAGTCAACGATCAGTGCTGGTGTCGCGGCCTACCCGCAGAACGGCAGAACGAACGAGGATCTTATCCTGACGGCGAAGAAAGGGCTCTTCGAGGCGCAGCGGACGGGACGAAACAAGGTCTATGCGTTTAAGGGGGAATGGTACTCGAAAGAAGCCGAGCACCTGGAAGTGTGATCACCTGCCGAACGTCAGAAGGCCCGCGATCGCCAGATTCAGGAGATGCGACGCCAGACAGAGCGGGCAGAAGACCTTGAGCCTCACCAGGAGGGAATACGTCAGGTACAGCCCGACCGCCACGGTCAGCCATGAGACCAGCGTCATCTTTTGTGTGAGCGGCTCGACGGGACCTTTGAGGCCGATGTAGAGCAGAGGAAGGTAGTAGATCATTCCCAGGATTGAATTCGGGAGGCCGAACAATGAGCCGTCACGATGGTGCAGAATCAGCCCGCACATCTCCTTCCGCATCCTGCAGAAACTCGGAATGAAACGCGCATCCGGAGGAAGGAGCCTGAAGAAGACAAGTGTGAAGTAGGCAGCAATGGCGAAACCGAAGCCGGCGGCGAGCAGAAGCGGAATGGATCTCATGAGAGCAAAGATAGCAGAGTCCAGCACAGATTCAATATCGTATGCCCGAACTCCCTGACCTCCTCTACATCCAGACGTACCTTCGCGACAACCTCCCGGGCCGCTCGATTCGTGAGGTGGCGGTGAAGCGCCCCGTCGTGATCCGGAACACTCTCGAGACCCCTTTTGTAGAAGCAGTCAGAGAGCAGCGGTTCGCCGGTATCATTCTCCGCGGGCCATTCATAGGATTCGAGCTCTCCGGGAGCCGTGATCTCATCGTGAACCTGATGCTCGCCGGAAAGCTCCAGCACCAGCGTCCCGGCGATGCGCCGGTGGGACATTCCTGTTTCACCTTCGCGCTCGACGACGACTCCCGGCTAAACCTGTGCGATGAGAAACAGATGGCAAAGGCCTACCTGGTCCATCACGGCGATTATCACCGGATCCCGCGCTACGAAACACAGGGTGTAGACATTCTCTCTGATGCATTCACACAACGGCTCTTTCATGCCCTGGCAAACAACCACCGCCGCAAACAGGTGCGTGTGTTCATCAACGACCACTCCATCCTGAGCGCCATCGGCAACGCCTACGCCGACGAAATCCTCTTCGAAGCCCGGATCCACCCGAAGACGCTTATCGGCAATCTTTCCCCGGAGGAACTCGATCGGCTCCATTCAGCCATCCCGGCAGTGATCCGGTGGGGAATTCGGAAGGTGGAGGAAGCCCGGGAGCCAATCCACGTCAAGGTCCGGGAACACCTGAAGGTGCGCAACCGCAAAGGAGAAGCCTGCCCCCGGTGCGGGACGACCATCCGTCGCGTAGGCGTGCGGGGGTTTGACGCCTTCTTCTGTCCGCACTGTCAGCCCGCAAGGAGAAAGCTGTTCATCGATTGGCAATCGACAGGAGAGAAGGAGCAGGGGAGCTGATTCCGAACATTGCGAAAGAAACGGATTCACCGTATCTTTCTGGTCAAGACCTAGACAAGACCTCTGCCACCGTTCATGTGCAAGGATGATCATGGATCTTTCCCAGTTTCTTCACGACCGCATGAGCGCCAATGTCGCCAGCGCGGAAGAGACCGTCCGGCGATCGCATCTCCGCAATTATGAAAAGGAGGGGGCGGAGCACGTCCATCAGCGTCTCAAAGCACTCTACGTCCTGACCGTTCGCGCGATTAAGGAGCGCAACCTGGGCCCGATGCTTGCCCACGCCGATACGATTGCAAGGGAACGATTCAACGCCGGGTATGATCTCTGGGAGGTCCAGACGGCCTTTAACGTCCTTGAAGAAGTCATCTGGAGCAACATCATGAAAGAGCTCCCTCCTGTTGAGTACGCGGAGGCCCTCGGCCTCGTGAGCACAATCCTCGGCACGGGGAAGGACACACTGGCCCGGCGGTATGTCACCCTCGCAAGCAAATCAAAAGCCCCGTCGCTGAACCTGCGATCGCTCTTCACAGGCACCGAAGGAGAGTAGGGAGCGATTGCCGGCTGGCCATCAACTCAACTATGCCCGTGGGTCACCCACACAGGAGTCTTCACGATGATCCGCACAATTTCCGATTTCGAACACCTCTGGTCTCGAGAACTCGAGTCCACCCAGAAGGTCCTAAAGCATCTGACCGACAAGTCCCTGTCGCAGCCAGTTGAACCTCTTGGCCGGAATCTGGGTCGAATAGCGTGGCACCTTGTCACAACGATTCCCGAAATGATGTCGAAAACCGGCCTCACGTTTACAGGGGTGAGCCCTGACGATCCGGTGCCATCCTCTGCCAAAGAGGTTTTCAAAGCGTACAACACGCTGGCTATTGGGCTCCTCGACCAGGTCAAATCCGGGTGGAAGGATGCCACTCTGGAGCAGAAGGACGATATGTACGGCGAGCAGTGGAAGCGCGGCGACTCTCTTCTGGCGCTCGTCCTGCACCAAACCCACCATCGCGCGCAGATGACGGTCCTCATGCGACAGGCCGGCCTCGACGTCCCTGGCGTTTACGGGCCCGCCCGCCATGAGTGGGGAACATTCGGCATGACACCGCCGGCGGTTTGAGCAGCCATCCGGATGGTTTGCACGCCCATCCGGCTTCCACCGCGGACGGGGCGGACCCCCTCCCATTTCCTCCCCCTTACGGTAGCCATGCGCAACATCATCATTCTGGGCCTTACATCCCTCTTCACTGATATCGCCAGCGAGATGGTCTATCCGCTGATCCCGTTCTTCCTGGCTTCCACTCTCGGTGCGGGTCCGGCCATCATGGGAGTCATCGAGGGGATCGCAGAGAGCACCGCGAGCCTCTTGAAAGTTTTTTCCGGATACATCTCTGACCGCTTGCACCGTCGCAAGGCCCTGGCAATCGCCGGGTACTCCGCCTCCACGATTGGCAAAGTGCTCCTGTACGCCGCCGGCAGCTGGACCGTCGTCCTCGGGGCGCGAGTGGTCGATCGCATGGGGAAAGGCCTCCGCACCGCCCCCCGGGATGCCCTGATAGCGGAAAGCGCCGATCCTGAAACGCGGGGGAGGGCGTTTGGACTGCACCGCTCAATGGACACTGCCGGTGCTGCCATCGGCGTCGGGCTCGCCTTCTTCTTCTTTACACAGTATGCCGGCAACTACAGAAGCGTGTTCCTCTGGTCTTTGGTTCCGGCAGCGATCGGCGTGCTTCTCCTCTTCTTGGTTCACGAGGTCCGGCCTGCAACGCCCGGAAGCGTGCGCCTCCCGTCGCTGCGTTGGAGCGTCTTGCCGAAGAAGCTGAGGGCTTTCCTGATCATCACCCTCCTCTTTACGCTCGGAAATTCATCCAACACATTTCTCATTCTTCGCGCCGGGGACCTCGGTTTCACGCCGGGGACTGCAATCCTTCTGTATCTGGTCTACAATCTGAGTTACGCACTCTTCTCATATCCGGCAGGGAGACTCTCGGACCGCGTCGGGAGGAAATCCCTTCTTGTCGCAGGATACGCCATCTACGGGCTGGTCTACCTGGGCTTCGCCATGGTAACCGGCCAGAGCGGCTCCTGGCCGGTATGGACGTTGTTCAGCTTGTACGGGCTCTATTCCGGGATAACTGAAGGCGTGGAAAAAGCTCTCGTTGCCGACCTCGCTCCCGGCGAACTTCGTGGTACGGCCATCGGACTGCATGCCACCATCGTCGGCATCGGCCTTCTCCCCGCCTCACTGATGGCAGGCCAGCTCTGGGGACAATTTGGCCCCTCCGCAGCGTTTCTCTTCGGAGGCGGCATGGGACTGCTCGCGGCACTCGGACTATTCCTGCTCCTGTAACAAAGACAAAACTGATGGAGGCCCTCTCTGTGACTCGTCTCCGCTTTGTTCATCAACGAACCAAGCTTCGCTGCAGTTCTGTTCTGCTCCTCTGGCTGGCTTTCACACTGCTACCCGTACCCGCACTGACCCAGGAACCGGCGGCGAAGCCGGAGTGGGGCCCCTGGCGGTTCTTGCTCGGGGAGTGGGTCGGCGAGGGGAGTGCGAAAGACCCCGGACAGGGCAACGGCCGGTTTTCGTTCTCGTTCGATCTGCAGGAGCGAATCCTCGTCAGGAAGAATCACGTGGAGTTCCCCCCTGCCGACAGCCGCCCGGCCTCGGTGCACGACGACCTGATGGTCATCTTTGGCCAAGCCGGGGGCGCCATCCGGGCGCACTACTATGACAACGAGGGCCATGTCATCCTGTACGACGCAACTGCGTGGCGTGACAGCGCTGCGACCTTTCTCAGCGATCCCGAGCCTTCGGCACCGCGGTTCAGGCTCGGCTATGCCGCGGCGGGCCGAGACACACTTTCCATCGCCTTTGAGATCGCGCCGCCCGGCCAGCCCGACCGGTTCGTTCCGTACCTCAAAGGAGAAGCACACAGGCTGGTACGGTGACGTTCGCCTCGATCCGGCGGGAATTCTCGCGATGCTCTTTTCGTTCTACAGTCATGCGGGGGACTACCCGATTCTCACACAACAGAAAGGAGTGCAACCATGAAAGCTGGCATTCTCGGGACGGGTGACGTCGGCAAAGTTCTCGGCGGTGGCCTTGTCCGGCTGGGTCATGAAGTGATGATGGGATCACGCGACCCTCAGTCGGAGAAAGTCAAGGAGTGGGTGAAAAAAACGGGACCGCGCGCATCGGGAGGTTCATTTGCCGAGGCAGCTGCATTCGGCGACGTCCTCTTCCTTGCGACGCTCTGGACTGGAACTGAGAACGCGATCCGGCTCGCCGGCGTGAAGAACTTCGCAGGGAAAGTCGTCGTCGATGCGACGAATCCGCTCGATTTCTCGACCGGATTCCCCCCGAAACTTGCACTCGGCCACACGAATTCGGGCGGCGAGCAGGTGCAACGTTGGCTCCCGCAGGCGAGGGTCGTCAAGGCCTTCAACATGGTGGGAAACGCCCAAATGGTCAATCCGCAGCTGCCGGGTGGTCCGCCGGATATGTTCATATGCGGCAATGACGACGCGGCGAAGAAAACGGTGACGGATATCCTTTCGGCCTTCGGCTGGCCTGCGATCGATTTCGGGGGAATTGAGGGATCGCGCCTTCTTGAACCGCTCTGCCTGCTCTGGGTCCTCTATGGCGCACGGACCAATTCGTGGACCCATGCTTTCAAGCTACTCCGGAAGTAGATGCAGATTGACATTAACCGCTCTAATTCGAATATTTCAGAGTAACAGTCATTCATGATTCCCACCGTTCGCGGGGACCGAACCCGAAGAGGTGCCAGCAAGTTCATCAGGGTAAACGGAACCGACTTTGCGTATGACGAAGCCGGCGACGGGCCTTCCCTGGTCTTTGTGCACGGGAGCCTCGGATCCTTGGCGGACTTTCAGGCACAGGTCCCTTTTTTTGCGAGCAGCTACAGAGTCATCATCTACAGCCGTCGCTTTCATCCGCCGAACGAGATTGACCCGTCGGACCACACCTATGCGGCGGAGCGACACTCTGATGACCTTGCTGAACTTCTCGGAGCACTGGGCGCCGGCAAGGCGCATCTCGTGGGATCCTCCTACGGAGCATATGTTATCCTGGAACTTGCGCTCCGCCGGCCGGAGCTTGCCCGCTCCCTTGTCCTGGGTGAGCCACCGATTCTCCCCCTCTTACACGGGAGCCCGGTCGGGCGGGTTCTCCAGGAAGAGTTCCTTCGCAACACCATCGAGCCGGCCCGGCGGGCGTTCGGAATCGACGACATCGACGAAGGCGTTCGGACCTTCATGGACGGCGTTACGGGAAGGCGCGGAAGCTTTGACACCCTGACACCCAGAGCGCAAAGAAGGCTCCTTGCTTCGGGCTCGGCGCTGAAACGAGAATTCAGAACAGAATCTGCAGCGTACATGCCGCAGCTGTTGCCGGAAGCGCTCTCGCGTCTGTCAGTTTCAACCCTGCTGCTCGACGCGGAACGAAGTCCGAAGATGTTCAAACTCATTACCGACGAGCTGGAGCTCGCACTCCCCGATACAGAGCGGTTGATCGTCCCGGGGTCCGGACACTCGATGCATACCGGGAACCCGTCTTTCTACAATGACACCGTGCTCCGTTTCCTGCAGAGACACTGAGTCCGTGCGGTCTCCTGGATTCCCCGGACACCTTCACAGAAGGATCGCCCATGGCACAGTCACTGATTGAGAAGTTGCGAATCAAGCCGGGAAACAGGATCGCCGTCCTGAACCAGCCGGAGACATACGCCGGCCATCCCCCGCAGCTCCCGAAGGGGGTTGCGGTTCTCCATTCGCTCCAGGGGCCCTTCGATCAGGTCCATCTCTTTCTGGTCAACAGAGCTGAACTGGACAGCCTTGCGCCTGCAGCGATCGGGGCATTGAACTCCGACGGGCTACTTTGGGTCTACTTCCCGAAGAAGACATCCGCGACCCAGACCGATCTTTCCCGGGACCGGGGATGGGACACGATCGGGAAGGCAGGCCTCTCCGGCATCTCCCTTATTTCCCTCGACGAGACATGGTCGGCCTTCGCGTTCCGCAAGCGCTCCGGCGGCAGACCGGCTGCTCGCCGGCCTGCGAGGCCCGCGGAATACCGTGACAAGAGATACATCGACCGGACCAAGCGCATGGTGCGGGCGCCGGAGGATCTGGAACGTGCACTCCGAAAGAACAGGACGCTCGCTGCAACATTCGACGCGCTTGCCTGGACTCACAAGAAGGAATACGTCGAATGGATCCTGGCAGCAAAGAAGGCCGAAACGCGCGCGAAGAGAGTCAAGGGAACCATCGAGCGGTTGCGCAAGGGACTGAAGAACCGGTCGATCAAAAGGTGACGACAATTCCGAGGAGGGACCGCTATTACTGATCTGCATCGACAACATCGTCGCAAGATTGTCCGGCGCCGTCAGGCCGGGCAACGCACACCGCCAGTGACAAACAATTCACCGGCAACGACATCGCCCTGTTCCGGGCTCCTGGAGACTGACGCGAAGGGCTACGGGTTTGTGCGAACCGTATCCATGGGAATTATCCAGTCCACGGCCGATCCTTTCGTGCCTCCCGGGCTGGCAGCGCGCTACAACCTTCGGTCCGGTGTGGCAATCGAGGGCATCGCGGCATCGGGAAAAGGAAAAAGTCCCGAGGTCATCTCAATCGGGTCAGTCAACGGCGTACCACCCGATACCTGGTCCCGCCTGAAGGAGTTCGCGGCACACGAAGTCGTCTCGCCGACTCAACTGATCCGCCTGGAAGGGAGAGACAGCAACAGGGCGATGCGGGTCGTTGACCTGTTTTGCCCGCTCGGGCGCGGACAGCGGGCGCTGATCGTCTCGCCTCCGAAAGCAGGAAAGACGATGCTGATGCAGCAACTCGCGCACGCCATCAGCGTGAACAATCCCGAAATCGATCTCGTGGTTCTTCTGATCGACGAGCGCCCGGAGGAAGTGACCGATATGCGGCGGTCCATCAAAGGCGAAGTCTTCGCAAGCTCCAGCGACAGCGAACGGGGGAGTCATGTGCGCCTTGCCCAGCTTGTTCTGGACTATGCGAAACGAAAGGTCGAAGCCGGAAAGGATGTGGTCATGCTTCTCGACTCCCTCACACGTCTCGGAAGGGCATTCAACATTCATCAGAAAAGCAGCGGCCGGACGATGTCGGGCGGCGTGGATATTCGCGCACTGGAGATACCGAAGAGGATTTTCGGGGCGGCACGCAAGCTTGAAGGCGGCGGGTCTCTGACAATCGTCGCGACGGCGCTCGTGGAGACGAACTCGCGGATGGATGAGTTGATATTCCAGGAGTTCAAGGGAACCGGGAATATGGAGCTCGTGCTCGACCGGGACCTGGCAAACGAAAGGATTTTTCCCGCGATCAATCTCGGCCAGTCCGGAACGCGGCGCGAAGAGCTCCTCTTCGGTCCCGCGGTATCGGCCCACCAGGCTCTGCGGCGTTCCGTCGCTCGTATGTCACCGCGTGATGCCATGCTGTCGCTTCTGAAGCTGCTCGACCAATATCCGGACAATGAGAACCTTCTCGCGAAATTTTGACGACAACCTTCTGACGCCATGACCTTCCTTCGATTCACCCTGCTTGCTGCCGCACTCGCGTTTCTGCTGAATTCATGCGGCCCCCGGCATTCCGGCGATATTCGCGCGATCGACAGTCTCCGCGTTGAAGCCGAACAGCTGGTCCATGACCAGTCACTCATGGGGTATGAGAACTGGGTGTTTGGCAAGGCCTCCAATCAGGATTCTCTCTACCGGATGCACGCCGGCCTTTTCACACGGGAGAACATCGCCCTGCTCAAACAGGCAGAGCAAGAGGAACCGGATTCCGTCCAGAAGAAGCGCCTCCATTACTTCCGGCGCTATCTGTCCCTCGAACTCCTGGGGAAAGAGACCGCCCCGCTCAGTGATCGCGTGAACACCCTGGAAACAGAAGCCACCGTCTCGTTCGAAGGCCGGCAAATCCCTTACCGTCAGACAGCGCTGCTGATGGCCAACGAAGCGGATCAACAGCGGCGGGCTGCGCTCTATGCCGCGATCGATCCCGTTCTCGACACACTCAACACGTCTCTCGCACGGGTCACCGAAGCATACCACCGGCTCGCCACCGAACTCTCGTACCATTCATATAACGCGATGATTGAAGAGCTGACCGGACTCTCCCTGATTCGGATGAAATCCCTTGCTGAGCAGGCTCTCGATGCGACCGACAGCGCGTACGCCGCCCTTCTGCGGGAAATCGTCCCCCAGGTCCTCCGGCTGGACCCGAAGGAACTGTACCGGTATGATGCTCCGCGCCTCTTCCGCAACCCACGGTACGACCCTTTCTTCCCCAAAGACGCTCTCCTCCGGAGGGTCAAGGAAGCATATCGCTCTTTTGGCGTCGACCTGGACAGCCAGAAGAACATCGCGATCGATGCCGTGGAACGAGAGACAAAGAACCCCCGCGCCGTCTGTTACGCCATTGACGTACCGACAGATATCCGTCTGAGCATTAAACCTGCAGGGGGTTCAGACGACTATGCAGCGTTGTTTCACGAAATGGGTCACGGACAGCACTATGCAAACACCGCCGAGCACGCATTCGAATTCAAGTATCTCGGTGAGCCGACAGTCACAGAAACGTATGCATTCCTTTCAGAGTACCTTTTGCTCAATCCGGCCTGGTTGCGACAACACTCAGGATTGCCGGTCCCCGTCCTGAAAGACTTTGTGAAGTTCCAGGCCTTCCAGCGATTGTTCTACGTCCGGAGGTACAGCGCCAAATTCCTCTACGAACTTGCCTTCCACTCGGGTGCTGCCTCGCCGGAAACCCTCTATGCCAACCTCCTATCACGGGCCTTGGGATACCAGCGTCAGGCCTCGGATGAGAAGCGCTACCTGACCGACATGGATGCCCACTACTACTCCGCGGGCTATTTACGTGCATGGTTCCTCGAAGCTCGGCTCAACGCGCAGCTGGCCCACGAGTACGGGACGAACTGGTTCGAGAATCCGGCGGCGGGGAACTTTCTTCGGTCTCTCTGGTCACGCGGCGACAGACTCAACGGCGACGAACTCGCCAGGCTTCTCGGGGACAGCGGGATCACCATCGAGCCCTGGCTCGCGGAGATCAAAGACATGCTCCGGTTGTCTTCCCGATGAACCGAGACACACCTCCCCGGGTACTCCGACGCCCTCCCCACATGGTGCGCCGTCGTCTCTCCATCGCGACACCGGATGATTTTGATTTCTGGAGGACGGCGTACAGCCATGGCTGGTGCGATCTTCCCCCCTTCTCCTTCGATGCCGACCGGCGAACCCTTGACCGCCTTCTGACATTGAATGAGCAGACCGTTGTTCATTGCCGCCTTCGTGCAGGCACACGGTCGGTCCAGGTCCTGCTGTCCGCACCCGTGCAACTTTCCGGGGACGAGCGTCGTCAGATTCAGGAACAGCTCCGCTCCTGCCTTCGTCTCGGCGAGGACTTCGCCTCATTCTACGCAGAAGCGCGCAGGCATCCCCATTACCGGTGGATTCCCAGAGGCCGTGCCGGACGGTTGCTTCGATCCCCAACGGTCTTCGAAGACTCCCTCAAGATGCTCTGCACGACCAACTGTACCTGGGCGCTGACCCGAATCATGGTGACGCATCTTGTACGGCATTTCGGCGTCCCCTACGCGGACGGACAGCATGGTTTTCCGACCGCGAGGTCCATCGCAGATTCGACGGAAGCGTTTCTCAGGAAAGAATGTTCGACCGGCTATCGCGCCCCGTACATTCTTGAATTTGCCCGTCGCATCTCCCGGGGGGAGCTGGACCCGGAGTCATGGCGCACGTCAACGCTGCCCACCGAGGAGCTTTTCGCGCTCATCCGCACCGTCAAGGGGATCGGGCCATATGCTGCCGGAAACATCCTGAAACTGCTGGGAAGGTACGATTACCTCGGACTCGATTCCTGGGTCCGGTCACGTTTTGCAGAACTCCACCACGGAGGGAGGCGAGTGAAGGATTCCACTATTGAACGCGCCTACGCGGGCTACGGGCGATGGAGAGGACTCTTCTTCTGGCTGGAGATGACCCGGAACTGGCATGACGACAAATTCGAATTCTGACGATATGAAACCCGGGGAGAGGGGGATCTGCTTGCGGCAGACCAGGCGGTTTCGATCGATCAGTTGTGTCCGGCCATTCTGGAATCGGTCCTTCGATTCAGGGGTTCGGAGAATCTGGCAGACGATGCGACCGTGGTCGCAGTGGGCATCACGGGATAGGGCGGGAGAGACGGCATCGTTTTGCGCTGGAACAAATCGACGTTCTCCGTTTTGCCCGCTGCGGGTCAGTCTCCGAGGCAGGTTCCCACCGCCCGCGCGGCAAAGACGAGTTGTGAGTCGGGGGGCACGAGGCGCTGCTTTCCCACTGCATCCTTGAGAAGGACTGTGGTGACGTCGTTCCGTTGGAGGCTTGTCATGACGCCGAACTCCCCTTTGGAGGCCGCCTGCAGGGCAACAGCACCAAACCGCGTCGCGAGGAGCCGGTCGAAGGCCGTCGGGCTGCCACCGCGTTGCACATGCCCGAGGACCGTGACCCTTGTCTCGAGACCCGTCTCATCCTCTATCCTTTTCGCGACGTTTTCTCCCATTCCTCCGAGCCTGACCGGATCAGTCCGCTTCTTGTCAATTTCCTTCACCGATACGTCGCCGCCTTTCGGTTTCGCGCCTTCGGCCACGCAGACAATGCTGAACTTCGCCCCCTTGCTCCTCTTCAGCACGGCTTCGAACACCGAGTCCCAGGAAAAGGGGATTTCCGGAATCAGGATGATATCTGCTCCTCCGGCGACGCCGGCGCCGAGAGCGAGCCAGCCGGCGTACCGGCCCATGGTCTCGATCACCATGACCCGATGGTGGGCTGAGGCAGTTGTCTGGAGCCGGTCAATCGCCTCTGTTGCGACGGCGCGCGCCGAATCGTGTCCAAATGTGATATCGGTCGAGTCAAGATCGTTGTCGATGGTCTTCGGGACGCCAATCATATTCAGCCCCATCCCCGAGAGCTTGTTGGCGATGATCTGCGTTCCATCGCCGCCGATGGTCACGAGGACGTCGAGCTGCAGATTCCGGTACGTATCGATGACCTGGTCGGAAGCATCAATGATCCGCATGTTGTTTCGCTCCCCCATGGGGAAATGGAACGGGTCCCCTTTGTTGGAGGTCCCAAGAATCGTCCCCCCCTGGTTGATGATTCCAAGGACATCGCGAGGGCTCAGTTCC
>DAIUKN010000023.1:0-13891 GCA_036848195.1 Bacteroidota bacterium | reverse complement strand
CCGGGTGGAAGTCGACCGCCAGAAGATGGCGACATTCGGGCTCACGGTCTACGATGTCGGCACGACGTTGCGTGTGGCGCTCACGGGGGACGATGAGTCGAAATTTCGGGAGGGACAGAAGGAGTATCCTATCAGGATTATCCTTGACAAATTCGACCGCTCGAACCCGCAAAACGTCGCACGGCTTCCGTTTGTCACCCCTCAGGGAAGGCAGGTCGAACTCCAGCAGTTTGCGGATATTGAGGCGGCTTCCGGCCCCACCAAGCTCGAGCGGTTCAACCGGACCTCCTCGATCATGGTTACGGGTTATGTCGACAACAGCATGCCCCTTGGCAATGTGAACCGGCTCTTCCAGGCGAACCTGGCAACGCGACCGGGTGAAGGGACGACGGTGGAGTTCGTCGGGGATGAAAAGAGCCGGAGCGACAGTTTTGGCCAGCTGGGTCTGGCACTCTTTGCGAGCATCATCTTTGTCTATTTCATCATGGTGGCACTGTACGATTCGTTCATTTATCCCTTCGTGGTTCTGTTTTCCATCCCGCTGGCGCTTATCGGGACCCTCGTGGCACTGGCGCTCACAGGAAACGCTCTCAGCATCTTTTCGATCCTGGGCATCATCATGATGGTCGGTCTTGTCGCCAAAAACGCCATCCTGCTTGTCGATCGGACCAATTCTAACAAGGAGGAGAGGGGGATCCCGACCGAAGAGGCACTCCGGGAGGCGGTACAAATGCGAATCCGACCCATCTTTATGACCACGCTGTCGATGGTTTTCGGGATGCTCCCTATCGCTCTGGCGAGAGGGGCGGGTTCGGAGTGGAAGAACGGCCTTGCTTGGGCGCTGATTGGCGGACTCACAAGCTCGATGTTCCTGACACTGATCATCGTCCCAATTGTCTACACATGGCTTGATCGCTTGAAAACTTCCGCCCCGGCGTTTTTCGCACGTCCGTTTGCCATCCAGAGGCTTCGCAGAATTCAGTCGATCCGTGAGAAAACGACAGGGGTGGCCCAATGAACCGGTATCTGCGTTTCGTCGCCCTTATCGCATGCCCGGTGCTTTGTGGGATGCAGCTCACCTTCTCCTATACGGGGAAGCCCTTGCGGATCGGCGTTGTGGTCGACGGCCCGTGGGAACGGAATGAAACGGTCAGCCGTCTGCTCCAGAAGGAAATCCAGGGCGTCGTGGGGAAAGATGTGCCGGTAACATTCCCCAATTTCCTTGTCGGCGACTGGACCCTCGCCACCGTCCATGCGCTCAACAGCCGGCTCCTCGCAGATCCGCAGATCGACATGGTTCTGGGAATGGGACTGATCACGTCTCAGGACCTGGCAACGCGCGGGCCTCTTCCGAAACCTGCTATCGCTCCGATCATCATCGATGTTGAACGCCAGCATATCCCGTTCAAGAACGGGACCAGCGGGGTCAGGAACCTCAACTATCTCGTCTACCCGATGACCTTCGTGCGCGACCTCCAGCTCTATCGTGAGATCATTCCCATCCGGAAGCTGGTGAATATTTCCAGCAAACCCTACGACCAGGTTCTCCCTCCGCCGTCAGTAACGATTGAAGAACTCGGGCGCCGGCTCGGGTTGGAGATTACGGAAGTGTACCTGGAGTTCTCCGCCGACGAGGTGCTCAATGCACTGCCGAAGGACGCTGATGCGGTCTTCGTGGAGCCGACATTGCATCTCCCTCCTTCCGAATTCAAGAAACTGATAGAAGGATTCATTGCACGCCGGCTTCCGAGTTTCTCGTTTTTTGGCGAGAGTGAGGTGCAGGAGGGGATTATGGCATCGGCGAATCCGGATATTCTTCCGAGAATTGTTCGCCGCATTGCGTTGAATATCGAGCGAATCCTCGAAGGTGAAGAACCCGGGTCACTGGCCGTGGCCTTTACGCCCGGAAAACGGCTCACGATCAATCTGAGCACCGCGTATGCCGTTGGAGTCTCGCCGAAGTGGAGCACGCTCCTTGAGGCGGAGTTGCTCCATGTCGATTCGACGGCCCAGGGCGGCGTCGCCATCACGCTTCCGGAGGCTATCCAGCGCATTGCGGAACAGAATCTCGACGTCCAGGCCAAGGTCCGTGAGGTGGCAGCACAGGCAAACAACCTCCGTATCGCAAGAGCCGCACTGTTCCCGACCATCGATGTCAGCGCCACCGGACTGCAGATCGACAGGGAACACGCCGAGGCGGGAGCAATGCCGGAACGGAGCGGGACTCTTGACCTGTCGGCATCCCAGCTCCTCTTTTCAGAACCGGCGCTGGCCAACCTGAGCATCCAGTCGTCGCTGCAAGACTCGCGCGCCCAGGATCTGGAGGTCACCCGCCTCAACACCGTCGTTGAGGGATCAACGATCTACATCAACCATCTGCGAGCAAGGAGACTTTTCTCCATTCTCGTGGACAATCTGAAGCTCGTGCGCACGAACCTGGAGCTTGCGCGGGTCCGACAGTCGACCGGTGCGGCGGGACCGGAAGAGCCGCTGCGATGGGAGGTCGAAATCGCCGCTCTCAGGAAGGCCGCTATGGATGTCCAGACGCAGATGAATCAGGCGCTCTACGGCTTGAAACAGATCCTGAATGTCCCGCTCCTCTACCTGCTCAAGACGTCCGAGGCATCCCTTGACGATTCCTCAATGTTCATTTCCAACAAGGAGCTCCGGGGATACTTCGAGGATCCCCTCAGCTTCGAACTCTTGAGCGACTTTCTTGTGAGCGAAGGGGCCCGTCTCGCCCCGGAACTACGCCAGCTCGACGCCATTATTTCGGCGCAAGAGCGCGCCCTGACCTCCGCCAGGCTCAGCTACTATCTCCCAACCATTTCAGCGTTCGGGAAGTACTCCGACCGATTCTGGAAATCGAGCGTTGTATCGCCGTTTCAGCTTCCCTCTCTAAGCACTGCGCCGCCTCCGGGCACACCCGGCGAAGCCTTTCTGTATCAGCTCCTGGGAGCGTTTTCACCGAAACTTCCGGGGGACCGCAGCTGGTCTGCAGGGCTCCAGCTCTCCCTTAACCTCTTCCACGGCTTTGCCACGCGGGCAACGGAGGATCAGACTTCTGCAACTCTTGAGCAGTACCTGTTGATGCGACACGCCGCACAGGAGAAGATAGCTCTGAGAATTCGTCTGGAGATGGAAAAGGCCAAGTCATCCTACTTCTCCATCCATCAGGCAAAGCTTGAACAGAATGCGGCGCGCCGGACGCTGGAAATCGTGACTGATTCCTACACGCGCGGCTCGGTTTCGATCCTCAGCCTGCTGGATGCGCAGAACTCCGCTCTCCGGGCCGATCAGGTGGCGGCAAATGCGCTGTACGATTTCTTCATCGATTACCTCTCGCTCGAACGGGCAGTCGGGGAAATTGATGTACTGATGTCGGCTGGTGGCAGGAGGGAATTTCTCCAGAGGCTCAACGCGCACATGACTGCGGTTCAGAAACGATGATTCCCAGCTCGTCCCTGAAAGCCTGTTGCCCTTCATGAGGTAACCATCCGGCCTGACCTATTCCCCCTTCTGAGCGCTAATCCCACTCAAAACTTGCCAACCGTCCGTTCAGTTTCCATTGCCTGGGGACCGGGCTCTCCATCCAATCCAATGGCTCGCCCAAAGGAAGATTGCCGGCCGCCAAGGTAAATGCCTCCCTGATCGACGACTTCTGTTCGGCCCCTGTCGCTTCCGGCTGCGCAGAAATAAAGAGCGGAGTGCCGCTGCTGGCCACCAATTCCATCCACAGCTTGTTCTTCTCCCACGGGACCTTGGTAGTCAACCCCACGCAATCGGCATCGGCGGCGTAGAACTGTCCATGCTGCAGGCCTCTGAACGCCAGCGTGTTGACACCCATCTTCCTCGTTCTATCCCATTCATTGCCCGACGTGTCGTCACCGATGCGATTGAGTTCGAACAGCCCTGCGGAAAGGTGACTGAAGGTGTTGCAGCCGATCACCGTGATGTTCTCTGCCGCTTCCCGGATTGTCTCGTACAGGCCCAGGACGATCTCCGCATTGGTCCGGGATCGGTCGCTCATGCTCCAGGCGGGTCTGCTGATCGCATGATCGCGGAGCATCTCAAAACCCCATCTACCGAAGATATCGAACGTGGTGAAGTCGAATTTCACCAGTTCATATCCCCACCGACGGTAGAGTCTGAGGTATTGGCTGATCCGCTCCAGGTTCTCGGGAATGCTGGGATCCAGGACGGGCCGAAGTTCCTCGCGCCCCTTGATGAGCGGAAGCATCAACGCTCGCGAGTCCGTATGACTTCCACAGAGCGGACGGGTCCAGAGGCCGGGTCGCATGCCGATCCCTCTGATCGAATCAGCCAGCAACTTCATATCGCCGAATCGATCATTGGGAGCGTCCATCGTGTCCCCCCAGCAACAGTCATTCGGCGAGTCGGGGGGGCCCTGAAACCAACCTGCGTCGATGACCGAAAAGGGACGGTTGGACAGTCCCGTCGCCATCGGTGCCATCAGCCGGGTATGATCGAGTATGAGTTTCGCGGAATTGTTGCCGTAGGTGAAATACCAGTCATTGATGCCGTACACGGGTTGTGCGGGCATCCGGGCTTTGTCGCACATTGTCCCCATGAAAAGGCGGGCGGTCTGAAAGGGGGTCTCTCCGGGGGAGCTTTTTGCTGTAACAATCTCGGCAGCCAGAAGTTTTCTGCTTCCCAATTGCACTCCGTTGCCCCCGGACCGGGTGTCCAGGGTCAGACTCAGGATTCCTTCATGAATTTCCCAGAAACAGAAGGCTCTGGTGCCGGTCTTCACACCAAAACCGTTGGTGGATCCGCCGCTGTATTCCATGAAATACCACGGCAATATCTCCGACGCCTGTTGCGTGTGCCATGACACATCGCCATAGGTCCGCTCCCAGTGGTCATTGAGGATGGACAAAGAGGCCTTGGACTCGGTCTTCCAGCGCAACGTCACTTCGCTGAGACGTACTGCAGGCGCTTCGATCTCGACGCTAAGGCTGTTCTTCTGCTCGCGGAGAGTGACAACAAGCCCTCTGGTGGTCCAGAGGGAATCACCGTGCGGCCGAAGGGTTACTGCCTGGTCATTGAGGATCGCGGTGACTTCATCGGGCATCCTCATCAACTGGCCCTTTTCTGAGTTTGAAAGAGCGAAGAGTGAATCACTCATGAGGAACGAAGCTACCGAAAAGCCGCTGGTGCGGATGAATTGCCTTCGGTTCATTCAACGGTCCGTTGTCGGAAAACGTGACGATTGCAGCAAGCAGAACGAGGGCTTCTGCGCACGCCGCTTTCTCTACTGCTTCACCAATTCAACCCGCCGATTTTTCGCTCTCCCTTCCTCCGTGTCATTGGAAGCGACGGGAGCGAAAGGGCCGTCACCATACGCTTTGAGACGAGTTGCGACAATGCCGTGACTGCGAACCAGCGCCTGCACGACGGCATCCGCCCGGCCCTGCGAGAGCTTCATGTTTGCTTCGAGGCCCCCGACATTGTCAGTATGCCCAACCACATAAACCTTCAAGCTGGCATCACTCTTCAGGAGCTTGGCAATTTCGGCCATGGCCTGCTCCGACTCGGGCTTAAGCTCGGATTTGCCGGTATCGAAGTAGATGCCATACACTGCTATATGGCCGCTGGTCTTGAGGCCGTTGGAAAAGAATTCGGCATTGGCAACGATGTCCTGCGCCATGGCCTTCTTCTCCACGATGGTCAGCCCATATTTGCCGGTAAACTCAGCCGTGACCTCAACCCACACCTCCTTGCCGTCTTTGGTCAGCCGCAGGGTTTCTCTGGTTTTCTCTGCGTAGAGAACTGTCCCTCCAAGTTGCGTAACGGCATTTTCGAAGTTCCGCAGGATCTGGAGTTCGCTTGGCTTGGATTTGACAGCGGCCTGAGGATAGTACCTGATCTTCCACAATTCGCCTTCCACCTGTACGGTCTTCCCCTGACCGATCTTGAAGGCATAAGCGTCGAATTCTTTCTGCTCGCAGGTGTGAATCCAGGAGTTGGGCATCCGCGTGAAGAGCGGGTGGTCTTTGCAGCCCTTGTCGTCCTTCTGCTGGGCAATGATTGGAAGTGTGACACAAAGGAAACTGAGCAGGATGAACGCGGTTCTTTTCATGAACGGTCTCCCCTGGTGATCGAAATGGTTCAGGAAATAATGGAGAATGGAAGGATGTACAATGGTCTCTCCCAACCGAATAGATAGTAACGAAGGATCAGGAGAGGATCAAGGAGTTTCTTCGTCGCACTTTCCGGGACGCCACGCATTACGGCAGCGGCTGCAGGAGAATAGACAGCATTGACGGAGAACCCGCCATCCTCGACAAGACCTGGCGAAGGCGCGAGGCGTGCCAGCCTATGCCTGTCGGATGTCTCTACCCTTGTTGTAACCCCGTTCGCCGAATGGCTGAAGCTTTTCAATCCAGATCTGCTCCAGGAGCGTTAGCTCATCCCTGATGTCAAAACCTGGGTCAGTGCCAGGCTTCACGACCTCCAGGATTTCAAACACAAACTTCTCCGGACCAAAGGTGTTGTAATCCTTCTGCAGATCTTCGTTGCGATGCCGCCCGATCGTCAACATAAACTTCTGGCTATTGAGCGGCCCTTCGAGATTCAGGCTGCTCCCGAGCAGCACCTTTCCGTTGGCAAGGTTCTTGACCTGGAAAATGCCCGCTGGTTTTTCCCGGTCTCTATACGCTCTCTTCAACTCTTCTCTTGATTTCACAGGAGCCGCCATTTCCTTTTTCTTCGTTTCACGACGGAAATAGAGAGTAGCACCCGGCTCATTCACTCATCGTCTATCACATTTGGGGGACAGGGCTCTGCGGGCAATATACCCCCCCGCGTGGAGATTTTCAACGAAGGAGGGAAGAGGAATCACGTTCGCCGGTTCTCAAATGTGAGAACGCGTGTCACGTCTCTTGACGATTCTAGGAAATCGGAAATCGATGTTGGCCCAATTGACAGATTTAATTTCAACCATTTTCGGGCACAACCTTTGATATTTATGAATACCAGCTAACCTGGTAGTTATAAATCATGCCCACCACAAAGCACCCTGACACTCCGTTGTTCTCCTTGGGATCCGCAGCACGTATTCTGGGGATCTCAGTCCACACCATGCGAATGTACGAACGCCGCGGTCTGATTGTCCCGTACAAAACCGAGACCAAACAGAGGCGCTATGCCGAGAGCGACATCGATCGCCTGCGCTGTATTCGCAACGCGATAAATGTCGAGAAGATCAGCATCGAGGGGATTCGGAGAGTCCTCTCGCTCATCCCGTGCTGGGCCATTGTTCACTGCGGGGAAGGGGATCGTCAGGGATGTCCGGCATACAACGGACATTCGGAGCCCTGCTGGGCTCTGAAGCGCAAGGGGGCGTTCTGCACAAACAGAGACTGCCGGTCGTGCGAATTGTACCAGAACTACGGCGACTGCAAGAGCATCAAGGATCGTTTGAAGTCGTTGCTGCTCTGATGAACGGACAATTCACGTGATCTATTCCCTTTGAACTGAGACGAACCATGCGAAAGCTCGTTATCCTCGGCGCCGGGACGGCCGGAACCATGATGCTGAACAGACTGCACGAAGCTCTTGATCCCGGTACCTGGCATATCACCATCGTCGATCAACACGAGACACACTACTATCAACCAGGATTCCTGTTTATCCCTTTCGGGATTTACTCCAAACGCGATGTCGTCAAACCGAAGCGTGACTTCTTTCCCCCCGGGGCCGACGTCATCATCTCCGGCATCCAGCGGATCGACGCAGAGCAGAACCGTGTGGTTCTGGAGAACAACGCCGTCGTGCCGTACGATTATCTGATCATTGCCACGGGCGCGAAGATTGTCCCTTCGCAAACCGAAGGGATGAAGGACGGCCAATGGCACAAGAGTATTTTTGACTTCTACACCATTGACGGCGCGTGCGCGGTGACAGAATTCTTCAAGCACTGGCAGGGCGGCAGGCTCGTCATCAACATTACCGAGATGCCCATCAAGTGTCCGGTGGCGCCGCTGGAGTTTGCGTTCCTTGCGGACTGGTATTTCACCGAGCGTGGGATCCGCGACAAAGTCGACATCCATTTTGTGACGCCGTTACCGGGAGCGTTCACAAAGCCCCGCGCATCGGCCATCCTGGGGGATTTCCTCGATAAGAAGAACATCCACCTGACCACCGAATATAATATCGCCCGCGTGGACAACGAGAAGAAGAAAATCGTTTCCTGGGACGAAACCGAGATCCCGTTCGACGTCCTTGTGACAATTCCGACAAATATGGGAGACGAGGCCATCGCCCGGAGCCAGATGGGGGACGAACTCAACTTTATACCCACGGACAAGCAAACGCTCAGGTCCGAGCAGTTTGAGAACATCTTTGTCATCGGCGACGCCACCAATCTTCCAAGCTCAAAGGCCGGTTCGGTTGCACACTTCCAGTCCGATATCCTGTTTGAGAACTTCATGAGCGTCGCAGAGGGGAGAGAGCCGCAGGCGCACTTCGACGGTCATGCGAATTGTTTCATCGAGTCAGGTTTCGGGAAAGGAATCCTCATTGATTTCAATTACGACACGGAGCCCCTGCCCGGCAAGTTCCCGCTTCCGGGGATAGGGCCGTTTTCCCTGCTCGAGGAGACCAAGATGAACCACTACGGGAAGATCATGTTCCGCTGGACGTACTGGAACTTTCTCCTTAAGGGGCTCGAACTGCCCATCGAGTCCCAGATGTCAATGGCCGGCAAGAGGATGTAACATGGAAGAAAAGAACATTGAATCAAGAATGGATGCCATCGAACGGAAGCTCGATGTCATCCTCGAAGAGATCGATCTGCAACGGTCGCACCGAAGGGAAATGGAGGACCTGAAGGATGATCTGATGCGAGTGGGGACGGATCTCTTTCAGACGGCTGTCGTGGAGCTGGACGGCGTCCAGGATCAATTCCGTACCGTGGACCTGGTCCATCTCGGCAAGAAACTGATGCGGAACGTTGACACCATCACCAGGGTCGTGGAACAACTGGAGAGCTTCAAGGACTTTCTGGCCGATGCTTCACCGCTTGCGCGGGAGTCGTTCATCGCTCTGATGAATAGACTGGACGGGTTCGACCGGAAAGGATACTTCGAATTCGTGAGGGAGATGGGAAAAGTGACGGACAATGTTGTGACCTCGTTCACGACGGAGGATGTGAAGAACCTTGGGGAGAACATCGTCACGATCCTCAACACCGTGAAGACCATGACACAGCCGGATATGCTGCACGCTATGAACAATGCGGTGAATATGTACAAGAAGATGGATCTGGAAGTGGAGGACAACGTCTCGTTTCTCACGCTGCTGAGGGAGATGAACACCCCTGAGGCACGGAAGGGCATGGCGTTCGTCATCCGCTTCCTGAAAAGCATCGTGTCACAAAACGGAACATCTCGCTCAAACGCCTAAGGAGAATACGTATGGCCACCAAACAAATCGCTGGCAAGATCATTGAACTGGATGCCGATGGGCATCTCAAGAACCGTGTCGACTGGAGCGAGGTCATCGCCCGGGAGCTCGCAAAAGAAGAGGGCATCCCGGAGCTGACCGAGCGTCACTGGGCGGTGATTAACTACATGAAGAAGGAGTTCGATGCCAAGGGAGATGCTCCCTCTATCCGCAAGCTCACAAAAGAGAGTGGTGTCGAGACCAAGGAACTCTACGCGCTCTTTCCAAAAGGGCCGGCCAAGAAAGCGGCGAAAATTGCCGGTCTGCCCAAACCCAAAGGTTGCATCTGAACGAAAGGAATCGATCATGTCAAACAATCACGCCCAGCCAATCAGCAAAGTCTCCATCGTGGTTTCCCATGGAAGCCTGGAAGGTGTCTATCCCGGCCTCATCATGGCCAACGGAGCCCGGATGGAGGGAATTGAGGCTTCGCTCTTCTTCACCTTCTTCGGCCTCTACGCGATCATGGAAAAGACCATGGACAGCCTTCGCGTTGCGACTGTCGGGAATCCCGCCATGCGGGTGCCGGACGCCAAAGGTGTCCCGATGCCGACGATCCTCGGCGCTATTCCGGGCATGTCTGCATTCGCAACATCGATGATGAAGAAGGAGATGGAGAAGCTCGACATTCCACCCGTGAGGGAGTTCCTGCAGATGATCAAGGATGCCGGCGGAGAACTGTACGCCTGTAAGGCCACCGTCGATATGTTCCATCTGAAGAAAGACGACTTCTTCAAGGGGGTCGATGACGTCATCTCGGTCGGCACGTTCTACGAAAAGGCCGCGGGCGGGCAGATCATATTCACGTAGCGAGACAGGAAATCCCTGTGCGCTTCTGATGACGAGGGAACGGACACTGCTTTGCCCGTTCGTAGAGTCTTCGCATTGCCCCAGGCTGTAACAACTTCAAAGAGCTGCAACCACAGATTACACAGATTTGCACAGATAGTCTTGGAGTTGCTACGGCAGGTGAAGGAAGATACTTTTTTTGCAGATTAACGCACCGGCCCGCCTCTCGGACGCCATTCAGGCTGACGGGGATTCTGGTCTGGAAATCTCTTCGTGGTTCACCCTATAGCGCAACGGTCTCAGCTTGCTCCAGTGCGTATGCCTTCCTGATCATCAGGATAAGCGCCCCAAGGCCGAGAAGCGTTGCGGCGACCACCAGGAGCACCCGGAGGATCGGTATAAACGACAGAATCTGGGGGAGAACCATCCCCGCAACGGAAGCCCAGAACACTAGGATCAGCTCTGTCTCAGAGTAACATGCCATCTTTCCATCCAAGAGCAACGATCTCAATTCTGCTCAGATCGGCAACACCAATTCCGTGCTTTTCCTCCGCCGCCCGGATGTGTTTTGCTGGTGGTCGCATGGGAGAATCTTCCTTGAAATACGACCGGCGCTTTGCCTCAATGATACTTAATCCGACAGCGTCAAGTGCTACCGGATCCGTGCCAACCAGGAGTCCCTTGTATGGCCATGTGAACTCCTTGTCAAAGTGGTGCGGCCCAAGACAATTGAACTGGGGGGTAAGCATCAGAAGGATGTTCAAGCGGGTCTTCCCCTTCACGATCGGAAGGTTCCAGATAGACCCCAGATCGATACACGAGTCTGTATGATAATCCGCAGGATTCGGAGTGAACATGATGTAGTTCTTCAAACAGCCGCCGACACCTGACCAGTTATGAGCCCGCATCGGACGGACGTTGATCAGTGCCGTCGCTCTTAGGAAAAGGGGGGCCGATAATACACCCCGATCGTCGACGCCAATATTCCCATCCTGAACACCGAGTGCCATGAGGCGCGCCTTCATGGTATTCTCGAGCTCGACAGGGGTGCGGAGATACCTCCAGACGTTCGTCTTTATCCCCACAATATCCGTCGGTTGTATGATTTGCCTCCAGGCGTCGCCAGGCGTCTTCCCCCCGAACAGCTCCACCATAGCCTCGTCGAGCATCTGGTCGAGGACCTTAGGGACAAGATTTCCGCTCTCATCGATAACACCCCGGTTGCGCAGCAACACCACTTTCGCCCTTCTCTGCACATCTCCGAGTCCAAGCAACGGCACGCCGGCAGTGGCGGCAATGGCCGCGGCGCTGGTCTTTTGCAGAAACTCCCTGCGGGTGATCATCTGTCCGGTCACGGCAGTCTCCTTGTAACTGTCTGAAGAGTTTTCCCTGCCTGTTTCTTTGTTAATGCATCGAACACAACAGCGACATATCTGTCTTGTTTCACCGAAGAGGTCCATTTTCCATCGCCCGTCTTGACAATACCGGCCTTGCGTACGCCGGGCAAATACTGCGCCAGAAAGCTGCTGTAAGCGGAATCGGCTTGCTCCTGGCTAGGATAAGCGATCAGCAAAAGAGTGCTCCTGTCACGTGTCATGCGGACAAGCACGCATTCGGTCTTATCGTTCAGAAGCAGGGGATTTCCGTCGGCAACGGTGAAGTGATTGTTCAGGATCTCATTCCTGAAGAAGTACCGTACTGTGGTGGGACGATACTCTCCTTCTGGCAAGAACCGGAGGATTTCCGGCCTCTCTCCGTCGTAATGGATAGCCTCGGAGATCAATTTCCCCAGTTCGAGGACAGCGTTTTTTGCCTGATCATTCTCGTTGTCGGTCTTGACGTAGGCGAAGTACCTCCCCCGCCAGAAACAGAGAAGACCACCCTTGTACTCCCCGTCCTGCCCGATTGGAACGGTGGGACCCCTTCCCATCATGTAGGAGAAAATCCCGAACGCCCCAAGGGGAGATCCCATATCGTAAAGCTCGGCCAGGA
The DNA here is from genome assembly GCA_036848195.1 of Bacteroidota bacterium. GTDB lineage: Bacteria > Bacteroidota > Ignavibacteria > UBA10030 > UBA6906 > DAIUKN01. Next base: position 1,642 of record DAIUKN010000023.1, on the reverse strand, counting down.
TCTCCTCCTGTCCCGGACAGGCATATCGCTGCACGAGCAGGTCCTCGAACTTGTAGGCCAGGTAGACCTCTCCGGCGCCATCCATGTAATCGAAGATGCTTCTTCCGGGATAGGAGTGGGGCGCCTCGCTGATCTTCCATTGATGGACTGACGACGGAAGAAAGTCATGCATGGCGACGGAAGCCGATCGATGCTCCTGTGGAAGAGCCAACCGGCTACAAAGAAGTGCACCAACAATAAGTGTGGTCTTCATGACCTCGTCCAACGGGAATTCCGGCCAGCGTCTGTAGGCCGGGGCTCGATCATTCCCTACCGTTTTGCACCGGAGACGTCGACAAGGCCCGGCTTGTTCGGCGTCGACGTATACGCTGATGCAAGCCCCCTCGACGTCTATGGTCTGATCGCTTCTAGGCTCTCACCATAGCCCTAAGCCGCGACAACCCTCAATACCAATCCGTGTTAATCTGTGTCAATCTGTGGTTCCGTTTCGAATTTGGAATCTGAATTCTGGAATTCCCCCGGTTTTCCCTATGACGCCACGTTCTCTGCTTGCGCCGGTGCGTAGGCTTTCCTGATCATTAGGATGAATCCCCCAGATCCGAGAAGCAGCGCCGCAATCTCCAGGAGCGCCCCGAGGATCGGTATGAACGACAGAATCTGGAAAAGTACCATTCCGGCAGCAAACGCCCAGAAAATGATCCATCCGCTCTTCTGCTCCGTCTTGAACAGGAGATCTCCCGCCAGGACCCCCAGACTCAACTGTGAGAGATAGAGAAGAATGAGATAGAGCGCCAGGAGTATGAGCCCGAGCGGAAGCCCGATCACGGTGACAAACAGGATGATGCAGACAATCGGTATGCCGATCACCCCAGCGAGTCCCCAGAGAAGTCCCATCCCTGCCTGTCGTTTCACGATCTTCGTGTAGTCCGCGAACCCTTTCCGGGTTATCAGAAAGAACACGAGACCGGTCAGCAGCAGCCCGCCGATCCAGATCAACTTCAGCCAGAACCGGAAAGGACGGAAGCCGAGGATTGTGGTCCCCTGGTGAACTTTCTGTTCTTCGAACGTGACAGGCCCCTTTACGGTTCCCTCGTCGACGCGCACCTTCTCTTTTGACTCGGAGGCGACGGAGAGCGAGCCGGCAATCATGGCGCCGCGATAGATGCCGATGTGATCCGCGCCGATCCGGACATTACCGTCAACAGTCCCGGTGATCTCGGCCGTGCCGCCAGCCAGGATCGCATCCTTTCTTACAGCTCCGGATACCTCCACCGTCCCGCCGGCGGCAAGTAGTCCTCCACCGACGACACCCGATTTGCCAACGGACACTGTCCCCCCTGCGGCGGTCACATTCTTTCCGACCTCGCCGCTGATCTCGACGGCCCCTCCGGCCACGCGCGCATCGTCGGTTACTTTCCCCGCGACCCGGACATTTCCCCCCGCGGCGAGAAGGTCCCCATTGATTGTTCCATTGACTTCCACCGAACCGCCGGCGATGTACGCATCGCCGTTCACCGTTCCGTTGATGACAACACGGTCCCCTGCAGCGAAGTACCACCCTTCATGTACTTCGCCGGCCGGTAGGACCGTTGTCTTTTTGTCATTTGGCGTGCCCGTATCCGCGCTCGGTCGGCAAGCCGGC
>DAIUKN010000022.1:0-14160 GCA_036848195.1 Bacteroidota bacterium | reverse complement strand
AATGCGTTGTTCTCCTGCGCGAAACCCCATCGGCGATCGTTCGGATTGTCGGTATATGTGCCCGCCCTCGAGATACTGAGATCATACTTGATGAGGTCGAAATCCTGTTTTACCCCCAGCACGCCCGTGAATATGTCCGTTGTGTAGTTATTTTGTTGATAGTCGTAATAGTGAGAACCGTGTTCGCGATCTGGCCGGTTGGCGCGGAGCGTGAGATCGGATCCCAGCTGGTTATAGAATCCATTCGCGGTGAGCTTTCCAAAGGGGATTCGATAATCCATCAGGAGACTCCCTCCGGTCCGCTTGCGCATGAGGCTCTCATCCCTCAATTGGACGTCGCGAATTCCTACGCTCACAACGTCATTGACCCTTCTCGTGCCGTAGTTGCCCTGGAACTTGTCTGCGGCGCGGTTGTAACGGTCGGCGTTGAAGCTCGCAATAACACCCAGATCGCCGTCGAGAAACCGATTGCTTCCGTTGGCAATGAAAGCATAATTGCCGTAGTAGCTCTGGAGTCGATTGTATCCCATCTGGGCGAGGGCGCTGACCTGTGGTTCATCAGGAGCTTCTCGGAGCTTGAGATCGACGGTACCGCCAAGAGCAGAGGCCTCCATGTCCGGGGTGTTTGCTTTCTTCACTTCAATGCCGTCGAGGATGTTCGAAGAAATGAGCGACAGATCCACGCTCCGGTCGTCCCCGCCTGTAGCAGGAAGAGCAACGCCATTCACCGTCACGGTGTTGTACTTTGCGGAGAGGCCACGAATAACCACGGTGCTCGCTTCGCCATTGGAACGGTTGATGGCAACACCGGGCAGCCGCCCGATCGACTCTGCGGCATTGACATCCGGCAGCTCCTTGATCCTGGCCGACGAGACGACATTGGCTATGGTGTTTGAGGCAAGTTGCTGGTTGATTGCTGCATTCTGGCCCGAAGCCTGAGCCGTCACGACAACTGTCTCGCCGGTCAAGGCCTGAGGCACCAAACGGAACTCCTGCTCAAGCGTCTCATCAGCAGAGACGGTCACCTCACGGGTCGTTCCAACATAACCGATATACGATATCTTTAATGTCCGGATCCCCTCCGGGACATTGCGCAGGATAAATCTCCCGTCGAGGTCTGTGGAAACCCCGATGCTGGTGTTCTGGATCACGACATTGGCTCCGGGGAGCCCGTCCCCGGTTTCCCTGTCCAGGACACGGCCTTTGATCGTACCGGAGCTGGCGGCAAAGGAGAACTGGAGCAACAGGAGCATCATGGCCGCAAGTGCGCAGGCAACGTTGCGTCGATCATGACGAAGACTGACAGACATTGTCGTCTCCTACGGGATGTGGGTCGTTCGGGCGGAGCCAACGATCTGTGAGGAGCAAGAACTTACCTGGGCAGAACCGGCTAACACACGACCGGAGAAACGAAGAAGAGAGATGCAGAAAAATCCGTCGGCCGCAGGCTTGGTCGGTTTCATGAGAATCCGCTCCTGCCCGGATAACGGTAAGGATGGGGGCTGCCCGAAGTTCGGAAAAAAAACTTCAACGGTCAAGTCTGCCATCCCTTCCCACGATGCACAACGATCATCGGAGAGATTCAACTGAAAGCTTCCGGGAGCGCAACCCAACGAAGGCTGCGGACAGGGCAAGTCGTGGAATGCCGTTCATCTATTGGAAGATTCCCCGGCCACGATATCATCCACACCCGCGAAATTTACAATTTCCGTGCCACCTCAAAACCCGAGGAAGGGTCTTGTTGTGCGGGAAAATCTCTCCAAACGGGTCTTTGCCCTTTGGCGGCCGGGCACTCCAGCGTAACTCCTCATATCAATATGATAAGAGTTGATTAAAATGATAAATTGTCCATCATTGAAAGGTCGATGGCTTTTGCCATTCTGCGATTTCGTCTGGGTGTCCCCTTCACGAACCTGCTCTGTAAACAAGGGGGCGCGCCCGACTAATCATACGAATTCGTAAAATCATTCAGATCCAGCAGCACTAGCATGATTCTTGCAGCCAAGTCAGGGGTGGGAACGGCACATTCATAAGGAGAAGAGATGGGCTACGGACATTTTGATGACAAAATGCGCGAATATGTCATCACCAGGCCTGACACACCGACTCCCTGGATTAACTATTTAGGTTGTGAGGCCTATTTCGGGATCATTTCAAACACAGCAGGCGGCTACTCTTTCTTCCGCGATGCCCGGCTGCGCCGCCTGACGCGCTACCGCTACAACAATGCACCGTTCGATTTCGGGGGCCGCTACATCTACCTTCGTGACAACACTGACGGCCAATTCTGGTCCCCATCTTGGCAGCCCACGCGGCATGACGCGGAAAACTACTTCTGCCGCCACGGGATGGGCTACAGCATCATCGGCTCCACTTTCAAACGGATCAAAGCGCAGGCCCTCTACTTCGTTCCCCTCGGCGAAAACCTGGAAATCTGGCAACTGAGTCTCACCAATAAGCGGTCAAAACCAGCAAACCTGTCCGTCTTCTCCAGCGTCGAATTCTGTCTCTGGGACGCCCAGGATGACGCGGCAAACTTCCAACGCAATTTCAGTACAGGACAGGTGGAGATCAATGACGGAGTGATCTACCATAAGACGGAGTACCGCGAGCGGCGTGATCACTTCGCTTATTTTGCCTGCTCGGAGAAGCTCGCGGGTTACGACACACAACGCGACGTTTTCCTCGGTGCATACCGGGGTTGGGACGAACCGGCAGTTGTGGAGCGAGGACGTTCATCGAACTCCGTGGCCTACGGCTGGGCGCCGATCGGATCGCACCACGTCAAACTTACGTTGAAGCCCGGCGAAACCAGGCAGGTCATCTTTCTTCTCGGCTATCACGAGAATCCCGTCGAACAGAAGTTCGACCCTCCCGGTTCACAAACGGTGAACAAGCGAACGGTAAGGCCAACGATTGCCAGGTATCTCAAGCCGGCTGTCGTCGATGATGCGTTCGAGGCCCTTCGCCAACACTGGGACCGTTTGCTGGGCCTTTACCAGGCCAGGACGCCCGACCGGCATGCCAACCGGATGGTGAATATCTGGAACGCGTATCAATGCATGGCGACTTTCAACATGTCCCGCTCGGCATCGTTCTATGAATCGGGGATCGGACGCGGGCTCGGGTTCCGCGACTCAAACCAGGACCTCCTCGGATTCGTTCACATGGTGCCGGAGCGTGCGCGCGAGCGGATGCTCGATCTGGCGGCGACGCAACTCGAGACCGGCGGTGCCTACCATCAATACCAGCCTCTCACCAAACGCGGGAACAACGATATCGGGAGCAACTTTAACGATGACCCGCTCTGGTTGATCCTTGGCGTGGCAGCGTACCTGAAGGAGACGGGGGACTGGGCCGTTCTTGATGCACCGGTCCCGTACGACAACAGACCGGGGAGCGAAAGCCCGCTGTACGAACACCTCGAGAGGAGTCTGCGATACACCACGGACAGGCTCGGACCGCACGGGCTGCCTCTCATCGGCAGGGCCGACTGGAACGACTGTCTCAACCTGAACTGTTTCTCAGACACGCCCGGGCAATCATTCCAGACCACAACCAACAAGGATGGCAAGGTGGCCGAGTCGGTTTTCATTGCGGGCATGTTCGTTCTGGCGGCGAAGGAGCTGGCGGATATTGCCGAGCGACGCGGCTTGAGCCCCGATGCCAAAAGCTACCGTGACGCGGCGGAGTTGATGGATCAAACCGTCCACACGCACGGCTGGGATGGCGAATGGTTCATCCGTGCCTACGACGATAACGGCGCGAAGGTCGGCTCCAGAGAGTGCAAAGAGGGGAAGATTTTCATCGAACCGCAAGGCTTCTGCATCCTGGCGGGGATCGGCCTCCAGGATGGGCTGGCGCAGAAAGCGCTCGAGTCGGTGAAGAAAATCCTGGCCACGCCGCATGGCATCATGCTGCAGCAGCCGGCGTATTCAAAGTACTACTTGAACCTTGGTGAGATTTCATCGTATCCGCCCGGCTACAAAGAGAACGCCGGCATTTTCTGCCATAACAATCCCTGGATCATTATCGCCGAGGCGATGATGGGCAACGGCGACCGTGCCGTAGACTACTATCTTCGCATCAGCCCCTCTGCCCGCGAGAAGTTAAGCCGGCTCCATCGTTGTGAGCCCTACGTTTATGCGCAAATGATCGCAGGAAAGGATGCACCGACGCACGGTGAGGCCAAGAATTCCTGGCTCACCGGAACAGCCGCGTGGAACTATGTGGCCATTACGCAATACATCCTCGGGATTCGCCCGACCTACGAAGGACTCATGGTGGCACCGGCGATCCCACGGGAGTGGAAAGGGTTTTCTGTGAGCCGCGTCTTCCAGGGAGTGCGTTACGAGATTTCGGTGAAGAGGATTGGAAAAGGAAACCGTGTCCGGTTGACCGTGGACGGAGCCGCTGTGGAGGGCAACGTGATACGGAGGCCACGCGCCGGTGTTGCCCGTGTTGCTGTCGAAGCGTCGCTGGAGTAAATTGTGTCGTGAGTCGCTTCGGTTGCCGTACAAGCAGAGAGAGGTCCATCATGCGTCTCATTTCCCGTCTGTTGCTTCTTGTCATTCTCATCGCCCAGATTGCCTCTGCACAAAAGAACCGGATCACGTACAATAGTCAGCGTCTTTTCCTGAGCGGCGCCAATCTGGCGTGGGTGAATTTCGCGGCCGACATCGGTCCCGGGACGACCGATTTCAACAAATTCGCCGACGTCCTTCTTGCGATGCATGACCATGGCGGGAACGCGATGAGATGGTGGCTGCATGTGAACGGGACACAAACGCCCCAATTCAACGATTCAGGCCGTGTGATTGGGCCAGGCACTTCCGCGATTCAGGATATCAGGCAGGTGCTGGATCTCGCATGGGAGAGGGAAATCGGGATCGTCCTCTGTCTCTGGTCGTTCGATATGCTTCGCGCATCAAATCCCACGCCAAATCCCGCTGTATTGAACCGTAACGTGTTGCTCCTTTCGGATACGAGTTACGCCCGGGCGTACATCAACAATTGTCTCATCCCGATGGTCGATTCTCTCAAAGGCCATCCTGCCATCGTGGCGTGGGAGATCTTCAATGAACCCGAAGGGATGAGCAACGAATTCGGCTGGAGTGAAATCCAGCATGTTCCCATGGCTTCCATTCAGAGATTCGTCAACCTGTGCGCCGGCGCCATTCACCGAACTGATACGAGCGCGCAGGTGACGAATGGTGCGTGGAGTTTCTATGCGCTTACAGATGTGCCGACGGCATCTCCTGCCAAACTCAGCACCGAATCGTCCCAGCTCAGTCTTGCCGATAAGAAAGCGATGGAGATGCGCTTCGCTGAGAAGTATCGTATGTCACTCACGGCAGACGAGATCCTCCTTCATATGCAACGGGCAAGTCTGCTGAACTACAATTATTATCTTGATGCTCGTTTAATCGCCGCCGGCGGCGACCCGGACGGCACCCTCGATTTCTACTCCGTCCATTACTACGATTGGGGCGGCACGGCCATCTCTCCCTTTCACCATCCCGCCGTCCAGTGGGGACTCGACAAGCCGATCGTTGTGGCGGAATTCGCCATGAAGAACACCTTCAATGTTCCGAAAGAGAGCCTCTACGATACGCTGTACCAGACCGGCTATGCCGGGGCCCTCGCCTGGTCGTGGACCGACATAAATTTCTCAACGCACGAGGATATGCTCGCGGCTATGCAATCGATCTGGGATAAGCATAGGGCCGATGTTGATGTGATGGGTATTGGCGGGGACTGGCCGCTTGTGGCCATCACCAGTCCCACAAACGACTCCGTTTTCGCCGGCGGAGCACAGGTTCCGATCGAAGCGGTGGCTTCCGACGCCGATGGATCCATCGTCTTGGTGCAGTTCTTCGCCAATGACACGGCAAAGATCGGCGAACGGACGAGTCCACCCTACTCCATAACCTGGACGAACATTCCGGCCGGACTGTATGCCCTGACCGCGGTCGCGACCGACAACCAGGGGCATAAGCGGACGTCAAACATCGTGCACATAAAGGTTGGCACACCGCCCATGACCCGGCTTGAGGCAGAGAATGCCGCTCGATCGGGGACCCCCGCCCTCCTGACCGATGCAACGGCAAGCAACGGGGCGTGCCTGAGGATGCAGCAGTCGGGCACGATCACCTGGACACTTCCCTCCGTGCCGGCGGCGGGAACCTACGAAATTGTGTTCGGCTTCAGGTTGTCCTACGACCATCCGAAGACCCAGTTCCTCAATGTCAATGGAACTCGTGTCGCCGAAATCGTCTTTGACGGCGCCATGAATACCTGGCTGGAGAAAAAGCTCACCGTCACTCTGAACCAGGGAGGCAATGTGATTCAGATGGAATTGTCGTGGGGCTGGATGGATCTCGATTACCTCGCCGTTCCGACCAACATTGTGAGCTCGGCGGGAGGTCCGGTTGCCGATCTGCCCCGCAGCTTTTCGTTGCAGCAGAACTATCCCAATCCGTTTAATCCCTCCACGGTGATCACGTATCAATTGCCGGCGCAAAGCCAGGTTACGCTCAAAATATTTGACCTTCTGGGAAGGGAAGCGGCGACCCTCGTGGACGAAGCTCGCAGCGCGGGGACATATGCGGTGCGTTGGGACGCCCCTGCTTTCTCCACCGGAGTCTACTTCTACCGCCTCGAAGCCAGGAGCTCGACGCAAAGCTACGTTCAGACAAGGAGAATGATCCTGGTGAAATGATGCGAACCGTCAAACAGCTGAAGTGGAGTACGGGAGTCCTGTTCCTCGTCGTGGTGGCTCTGTTGTACCTGGTTCCGTATTCCATGTTCGTCCGTCGGCCTAAGCCGGAAGTGACGGAGATCTTTTTCGCAGACCGGGTGACTGACGCGCACCGCCTTCTGATCGACGAGTACAATGCCCTCCACGCCGGCAAGGTCAAGGTAACGCCGATTGATTTTCCCAATTCCCATTTCAATACCAATGAGCGAAAGGAAATCCTGGCCCGGTCGCTAAGGGGGGAAGGCGACGGGATCGATCTGCTGGCCGTGGACGTGGTCTGGGTTCAACGGTTCTCCAAGTGGTGCGCCCCGATGGGGAATTACTTCTCCCCGCGGGAACTCCAGGAGATACTTCCGGAGGCACTGTTTTCCTGCTATGACGGTGACCATTTGATGGCGGTGCCGCTCGACATGGTTCTGGGAGTGATGTACTATCGAGAGGATCTTCTGAAGTCTGAAAAGGGGGGCGAGGAAATCATCCGGGCGCTCGGTCGCGCCATGACCTGGCAGGAATTTCTCCGGCTGAAGCAGAAGCTGCACTGGCAGAAACCCTATTACGTTTTCCCTGCCGCCGACTACGAGGGGTTGATTTGCAGTTTTATCGAAATTCTCTTAGGGTTGAACCGGGACTATTTCGCTATCGACGGCTTCGACTTCAACACGCCGGAGGCGAGGGAGAGCCTGCAGTTCATGGTCGACCTCGTGAGGAAATACGAGGCTGCTCCGGCTGTCGTGACCGGTTTTACGGAAGTCTCGAGCTACGAGTATTTCATCAAGAACGACGGACTGTTCATCAGAGGATGGACGAGCTACGGCAAGGACTTCGCGAACAGCCCCGTCGACCGGGGAAAGGAATCACAACTGCGGATGGCCCCCCTCCCGTACCTTGCCAATGGCAGGCCAGCGTCGGTGTTCGGCGGGTGGAATCTTATGATTTCGAAGTTCAGCACCAAAAAGGAAGCGGTTATCGAATTCATCAAGTTTCTGCTGAGCAAGAGATCGCAAGAGATATTCTACACGCACGGCGGGTACTACCCCGTAGTTTCCTCGTTCTATGCCGACTCGACGAATCAGCGGAAGTATCCCGACATTGGTGCTATCAAAGAACTGATGCGCACGGGCGTCCATCGCCCGAGGGACAAAGAGTACACCAATGTCTCCAAAATCATGTCGCACTATTTCGCCATGGCGCTCAAGAACATGATCACCGTCGATGAGGCACTCGCGGGAGCCACCCGGGATATTCAATCCGAGAAGATACTGGTTGTTGCGAGGTGAGCGCATGACGTTGGGGCAGGTTCGCATCCATGAGCCACTGCGGAAAAAACTCTCCCAGTACCGCTTTGAGATCAGGCATATTCTGGTGCTCTTTACGGTGCTGATCACGTTTCAGATCATTCTTGCCTTTTTTCAAAAGTCCCAGCTCAGCGACTACCTGCAGGGAACGCAGCAGTGGTTTCAGAAATACTATGCCGAGAAGATCGCGATTGTCACCAGCTCCAGCCTGGAGCTCCTGTTCCAGACTCACCGGCGCCAGGGTCTGGACCGTGAGAGTGCGGAAAACAATGTGGTCTATTCGTTCAATGTATTTCTGAAGCAGCAACTTATCCAACGGAGCGTCCAGGATCTCTGTCTCATTCTGCTGAAAGACCAGCGGGTATACTTCATCAACAGCGGGCAGACGTTGTCCGAGTTTTTTGCCGGTACGCTGCATCCGTTTGACCCTGGTGAAGCGGGAGAAGCCCCGGCGGGCATCACCTACTTCCTCACAGTGCAGGACGAGCTCCGCAGGAACGAGAAGATCATCAGTTCCCTGACCAGGGAGCGGACCTTCGACGTCGCGGTCCCGTTCGTCCCCGACGGAGAATATCTGGGTGCGATGTACATGCGGATCACTCCGGACTTTACATTCCTCACCGACAGTGTGCGCGGCAACTTCGACACGGTCTCAATAACCTTTTCCGCACTGATTGTGATCGGGCTGATCGCCATTTTTGTCGTCTCGTCCCAGGCTGTTCAGGAGCGCAACGAGATGCAGCGCCGCTTCTTCGATGAACATCAAGAGTATCTGGAGAATCAGATTCGACTGGAGAAGGAATCCCTGTTCACGAAGCGGATCTATCACACCCACCACAAGGCTGAGAAGATCATGGGATTCATCAAGGATGACGTCCGCAAGATGACTCCCGTGAACCTCGAGGTGATGAAAGACCGCGTGGTCACCTACTCGAATTTCATCTCGAGGATTATCTACGATATGAAATGGTACGACCAGGATATCAACACGATCGTCAATCCCATCTTCCGGACGGATATTAACGCGGTGGTCGACTTTGTGGTCAAGAACGTGTTTCTCAGGATCTCCAGCAAGAATGAAATGTTCGAATTCCGGATGGTTCTTGACCCCTTGCTTCCTCCTGTGCACGTGAATGAGTTCATCGTGTGGGAGATCCTGGAACCCCTGATCCAGAACAGCATCGATCACGGGGGAAGGAATTCTGTCATGGTGACGGTCGAGACGCACCATGCGAAGGACGAGGGAATGTCGTACATTCGCATATCGGACAACGGGGAAGGGATCAAGGAGGAGCTGCTCCAGCCAGGCGCAAAAGGGATCAAGAAACTCTTCCTCGGGCAGGAGACAGCGAAGGGAAGGTCCGGCTCGCATATGGGCTACGGTTGTACTATCGCCTATCAGATGGCCGTGGGGAAGTGCGGCTGGCGTATGGATGCGGAGAACTTACCGGAGGGGGGCTGCCAGTTTACAATAGCAATCCGGACGTAGGCCGACAACTATGGCGTCCACTATCAGTCGGGAAGTCTCATGAGCAATGACAACGTGATCTCCATTCTCCTGGTGGAAGACGAGGATTTCGACGTTCGCCGCGTGAAAGGGACAATCAGGCTGTTTTCGGAACGGCTTCGCATCACCGATACCGTTTCGAACGGGCGTGCGGCGCTCGAATTAATCCACAAGAACGTGGACCAGTATGATGTCGTCATTCTCGACTATCAAATCTCGGGAGGATTGAAGGGCGAGGAGCTGATCCGGCTGATCAGGGAAGCCGATCCGTTCGTCCAGATCATCGTGATCACGAAGATGACCATCAATATCTCAGATTATGAATTTGCCAACAATCTCCTCAAGGCAGGGGCGTTCTGGTACTGCACGAAATACCCGGGGAACATCGAGGAATACATCTATCAGCCGACGGACTTCCTTCTCAGCATCTTCAACGCGTATGAAAAGAAGAAGCTGGAGAAATACAAACTCAAATCGGATCGTCGATTGATGCAGAGTGTCGAAAGCATGCTGGAAGCGAAGAAGCTCATCGGGGAGTCGAAGCCGATGAAGGAGCTGAGGGAATCCATAGAGAAATATGCAAAGAGTGAAGTGAATATTCTGATTACGGGGGGATCTGGGACCGGCAAGGAACTCGTGGCCTGGAATATCCATCTGAAGAGTCGCAGGAAATATGAGAAGTTTGTCCCCATCAACTGCGGGAGCATCCCGCAGGAACTGATCGAAAGCGAGCTGTTCGGGTACGAAAAGGGTTCCTTCACGGGTGCCCACGGTATGAAGCTGGGTCTGTTCGAAGTCGCCAATCACGGCACCGTCTTCCTGGATGAGGTGTCGGAGCTGTCTCCGTCCGCCCAGGTAAAACTGCTGCGGGTCATGCAGGATGGGGAAATCGACAAGATCGGAAGAACCGGAAGTCTGTCCGTAAATGTTCGTGTGCTCGCAGCAACAAACAAGAACCTGGCATCGGAAGTCAACGAAGGGAAGTTCCGGGAGGACCTCTATTACCGGCTGAACGTCGTTCCAATCGACATTGTCCCGCTGCGGCAGCGGGGCGACGACATCCTGCTCCTGTTCGACCATTTCCTGGAATTTTTCAGTCGCGACCTCGACGTGCCCGTGCCCACAGTTGATGCGAAAGCCCGGGAGATCCTTCGGAATTATCGATGGCCTGGCAACGTGCGCGAGCTGCGGAGCGTGGTGCAGCGGCTTGTGCTCCATTGCGGCGAGAAGATCACGGCAAAGGACGTAAGCAACCCCATGATTCTCACCAACCCCATCCTTGCCAAAGACGCGACGAAGTTCGAGGAGATGTCGGGCGGGCAGGTGCTGCCACTGAGAGAGATGGAGCGGGTGTTCCGGATGCGGTACTTCAAGTACGTCCGAAGCATCTCGAGCTCGGACTCCAACGCTGCCGAAAAGCTCGGGCTGGCTCCCTCGAACTTCTACCGGATGTGCAAGGAGCTGGGGATCAAATGAAGGGCTGCCTTTTCGGGTTTCAGACAACCTGACCACTGCAATGCAGACCATCGCGTGAGGGCCACAATGAAAAAAACGATGAGTTTCGTGGTGTTGTCCGCCGTTCTGCTCTTCGCTTTCTCGCTCGCGCCGGCCCAGGGCCTCAAGGGGACAAAAGGGAAGAAGGTTCGTGAGTGGTGGAACGAGAGACACCCCGGAGAGCCGTTCAACAGCCCGAATGCCAGGAAACTTCCGTTGATCTCGGTGCGGGGGAATGCATTCGTCAACCCCGAGGGGCAACCGCTCCTTTTGCGTGGGCTCTCGATATCCGATCCTGACAAGATCGAAAATCAGGGGCACTGGAACAGGCAACATTTTGTCAAGGTCCAGGAGACGGGCGCGCGCCTGGTCCGGATTCCCGTCCATCCGATTGCATGGCGGGAACGATCCCCCCAACAGTATCTCGCGCTTCTCGATTCAGCGGTTGAATGGTGTACGGGACTGGGTATGTACATCATCGTCGACTGGCACACGATCGGCAATCTGAAGACGGGACTTTTTCAGGATCCCATGTACAATACCTCGATGACAGAAACGTTCGACTTCTGGCGGACCATTGCCAGGCACTACAAAGGGAACAACACGGTGGCGTTCTACGAACTCTTCAACGAACCCACCCTGTTTTTCAACCAACTCGGGCGAATCTCGTGGGATGAATGGAAGCGGATCAACGAAGATGTCATCTGCGTGATACGGGCATTCGACCAGGAAACGATTCCCCTGATCGCGGGATTCGATTGGGCCTACGACCTCACGCCCCTGCATGTGAACCCGGTCGAAGCGGAGGGCATCGGATACGTGACGCACCCGTATCCGCACAAGCGGTCAAAGCCGTGGGAACCCAAATGGGACGAGAACTTCGGGTTTGCTGCAGGCCAGTTCCCTCTCCTGGCCACCGAGATAGGATTCACCATGGGGAAAGAAGGCCTGGCAGACAACGGTGAGTACGGTAAGGCCATTGTCACGTATCTCGAGACCAGAGGGATTGGCTGGGTGGCATGGGTGTTTGACCCGGAATGGACGCCATCGATGATTGCGTCCTGGGATACCTATGCGTTGACCGAAAGCGGTTCGTTCTTCCGGCAGGCTATGCAGGGCAAACCGCGATGATTGAGAAACCCGTGCCGCTATTCACATCTGCTCGAAAGGAAGATCCCGTGACCATACGATTCGATCAAGGGCAAATCCGACCTTGTCGCTCCCTCTTTCTATTGATCGCGGCGTGTATTGTCTGCTCGGGGCTCGCGCTCTCACAGCCGGGTGCCATCAAGGAACTGGGGATGTTTCACGCCTTTCACGATGACAGCTTCTGGCAGGAGCGAGACTTCACGAGTGACCCCAACTCCTTCGCGGCGAAAGTCCGGAAGGATCTCTTTCCACCCGGTCTCCCGATCGTCTGCCAGCGGTACACGCACGCTTTTCCGGACAGGCAAATCCATCTGGCGAATAATCCCGGCTTGACCCCCTCGCCAAACTACCGGAAGAAGGGATATTCCCGGGAGGAACAGCTGAATGGATGGAAGTTGATCATCGACGCGGCCCGGAAGAAGGGACTCAAGGTCCTTGTGGGCGGCACGCTGTATCGTGAATTCTGCTATGACGCGGGATCAACTCCGTCAGGGACGATAACGATGCACTGGGAGGACAATTCGGATGTCGGGGGGGTGGACCACGAATTGGATGCGAGTGGCTTTGGTGCATTCCTCGACGCCATTACTGCTTATCCCGGCTTTGACGCGACGGTTCAGGGATGGTATCTCTCGGAGGAGAATGAGCTCTTCTGTGACAAGTCGGAATACGACAAGATGTACACCATGATCAAGAGCCATCCTCGTGCGAAGGGGAAGCCTGTCTACATTACTCTTCAGCCCGCTGGCTACTATCTCCAGGGATTGTCAAAGAAGTATAACTATGATGGCCGGAGAGCCGGCGCGCTGGACAGGCCGGTCAAGTATGGAGAGTACAAGAACCATCCCTGGTATCTCCCCGGAACGAAGACGCCGTACCATCAGCAGGTGGCGGGGACCAGGGAGTACAGTGACTGGGCCCCGATGACCCGGCCTGAAAACCGGCCCGACGTATCCGTTGCCGGTGACATTATCATGCTTGAGGTCTATCCGTTCTACAATCATACCGTCAATCTTGAGGACTGGCGGAAGTTCATCGCGAATGCGACCGCAACCTCTAAGCTGAGTCCCGACGTCATGGCTGCCGTTGTTCAGGCGTTTCTCGGCGAGGCGCCGCAGGCGGCTAATGTTGCAAAGGAAAAAGCTGAGGAGCGTCCTGGTGGAAGGCGGCTGGACTTTGGATCTCAGATTGGGCGAAACGTGATCAGCGGAAGGCAGATGTCCCGGCAGGTTGAGTATATCCACGCACTCGGGGTGAACAGGTTCTACATCTACGGATGGATAACCGTGTCAATGTGGGAAGAGGGGTCGCGTTTGGTGAGGTCCCGGGGGGATGATGCGCAGGCGAATTGGTCCACGGGAGAGAACTGGCAGAGCGCCTTCAGTACGATCGCGAAGCAGTGGCAGGCGACCAAGTGAGGCAGTGGAGGGGATGAGGAAAGGCTCTCATCAGCCGGAAAAGAGCAGGGCCTCTGGAAGAATTCAGAGGCCCCTTTTTTATTTCACCGAAATCAATTCGTAATCGAAAATGAGTGTTGCGTCAGGCGGGATAACTCCGCCCGCGCCCCCCTCACCATAGGCGAGCGACGGGGGAATGAACAGCTCCCATTTCGATCCTTCATTCATAAGCAGAAGAGCTTCGGTCCAGCCCTTGATGACTCCAGTCACCGGGTATGTGGCCGGTTCGTTCCGCTTATAGGAGTTGTCAAATTCCGTTCCATCCAAGAGCCTCCCAACATAGTGCGTCGTGACAGTAGACGTCGGTGTGGGCCTCTTGCCTTTTCCTTCTTTGATCACTTTGTACTGCATTCCGCTCGGAAGCTTGACGACACCCGGCTTCCCGGCGTTCTCAGCGAGGAATGCCTCTCCCGCGATCCGGTTCTTCTCGCCTGCTGCCTTGGCATTCTGCATCTGTTTTGTCCGCATATCCTGCTGGAGCGTGGTCATCGTCTCCTG
>DAIUKN010000021.1:0-14230 GCA_036848195.1 Bacteroidota bacterium | reverse complement strand
TGCCGATGCCGGCCATGTGCGCCTCTCGCGGCGAGTGAAAATCAACCGGCTGGCCGTCCAACAGGATCGTTCCCGCATCCGGGCGGTGGATGCCGGCCAGGATCTTGCCGAGCGTAGACTTCCCTGCGCCGTTTTCACCGGTCACTGCGTGACACTCACCGGAAACAAGGGAGAACGAAACCTCCCGGAGAGCGGTAGTTCCGCCGAATCGCTTCGTGATCCCGCGGAATTCAATGGCGGGGCTTTGCATCACCGCGAATGTATGCATAAACCCCGATACAAGCAAAACGAGGGGGTTCTTGATATTTGATTTGCTTTTGCCTACGTTTTGGGGTCCGCATTTCAAGAGGAGTGCTCTATCGATCTTGTTTGCTAATGACTGGAGGGCCGGGTCGCCTGGATGTCTCTGTTCACGGGTGTAACCGTCAGGCGCTCCGGCATAGTGGGTTTATTGAAACGAGAATCGAAGTGTACTCCTTACCACTCACAATGCTGCATGCTCTCCGCTCGCATCTTCTGGCCGTTGCGTCGTTTCTGGTCCTCGTCCTGTGAGTTCTCGTTCTTGCCCCCGGATCGCTTCAGAGCTCGCCCGGCGGTCCGCCGCCCGGTGTGCCGCAACTGACGGGTCAGGATACCTCCAGGGCAAAGCAGCCGCTGCCGGGGTTCGAGCGTGATCCCCGCCGCCTCTTCGGTCAGATAGACAGTGTAAGGAGAGATACGACCCGGCGTGACACGACCCGGCGCGACACAACGCGTCGCGATACGATCGGCCTCCGCCAGCCGCCCCGGAAGGGGGCCTTCACCGACACGACGTATGTGATCTACCGCGGCTCGTCGGCCAGGATGAGGAATTTCACTCCGGTGAGGCGCGATAACTACCAGGTCGAAATCTTCCCCCGGCGGACCTATCCCTTGTTCGCGACACCCAGGGCGGGGGGCTTCCGCCGGGAGGTCACACTCGATTCTTCCGGCTCGCGTATCGATTTCCGGGAGACGGTCGGGGGGGCCGACGTGAAGATTCCTGTCAGCATACCACTCCGTGAATACGTCAAGCTGCGGCTGAAGCAGGAGCGGCGCAAACTGCTGGCCGACGAAGTCCGGAAACCGCCGATCCTCGCGGCGAAGGACGATCTCGGGTCGCTCCTCAGCAACATCACCCAGATCACCATACCCATTCCCCCGAACCCCATCTTCAGCATCTTCGGGAAGCAGGAGATTCGTCTCAATATCAGCGGCGCCGTAGACATCAAGGCGGGGTTCCGCAATACGAAATCGGATCAGACCACCATTTCCAGGCTTGACCAGAGTCGCAACGAGCCGGATTTCAGCCAGGAGGTTCAGGTCAATGTCAACGGTACGATCGGCGACAAGCTCAATATTCTTGCAGACTGGAACACGCGTCGAACGTTCGAATACGAGAACCAGCTGAAAATCAAGTACACCGGATATGACGACGAGATCGTGCAAAGCGTGGAAGCGGGCAACGTTTCCCTTCAGACGCCGTCGTCCTTCATCGGGAGCAGCCAGGCGCTCTTCGGCGTGAAGGCCAAGTTCCAGATGGGGCCCCTCACCCTGACAACGCTGGCGTCACAGAAGAAAGGGCAGATCAAGGAAGTCGCCGTCTCGGGCGGAGCCAAGGAACAGACATTTGAATTCCGGGCGTTCGAGTATGCAACCAACCATTATTTCGTAGACACGGTCTACCGGCAGCAGTATGACAAGTACTACCTCAACGATCCCCCGATCGTCGATGGGAATGCCCAAATCGTGGAGGAGGAAGTATGGGTTCAGCGACAGGGTGGGATTCCGGATCCGAACGAGCGGCAGGGCGTTGCCTTCATCAGTCTCCCGTCACGCAACAACGGCTACGACGAATCCCTCCGATTGATCACCGACGTCCCGGGCCACATCGAGACGGGTCCATTCGTGAAGCTTGACCGTTCTCAGTATGAGCTGGACGGCGACGGCTATATCGGCGTCGTTTCGTTCAACACCAATGTCGGCGATCAGCAGATCGTCGGCATCGCGTACCGCAGGGCGGACGGGACGCAGTATGGCGAGCTGATCCGGAACGTCGGGTCGGACAGCGCCGCCATCAGGAAGCCGCTCATCTTGAAGATGGTGAAACCCAAGAACCTTCTCTCCAACGGGCCGGGATATGCCATTGCCTGGAATCAGCTTCTGAAAAACATCTACCCCATCCCCGGCATCGGACGGAACCTCAAGAAAGAGGGATTCACGCTTGACCTCTTCCGCCGCGTCCCGGGCGGAGAGGACGTGAACAATCTCTTCAATGAACCGCTCCTCCGGGTCTTCGGGCTCGATCGTTACACGCCGGACGGCGCGCCGGCTCCCACCGGGGACGGGCAGTTCGACTTTCGTCCGGGGAAGACGATCAGCATCTCACGGGCGGAGATTATCTTCCCGGTGCTCCGCCCGTTCGACAACGGCATCGCCACATACTTCGGGGAGAAGGGAACAGCCCTGGCCGACACCGCGGAATACCGGTACAAAGAAGTCTACGACACGACCCAGACTTTTGCGCAGCAGAGTCTTCGCAATCGCTGGGTTGTCCGGGGCAAGGCGGCGGGCGAAGCCACCTCGCGCTATTCCCTCGGCTTCAACGTTGTGGAGGGGAGCGTGCAGGTGCTCCTCGACGGGCGGACGCTTGTGCAGAATGTCGACTTCACGGTCGACTACATCGTCGGCGAGGTTGTCATCAAGAACGACAAGGCCCTCGTCCCCGGGGCAAATCTGCAAATCAAGTACGAGCAGAACGACCTGTTCCAGCTTGCATCGAAGACCCTCCTTGGCGCACGCGGCGATCTCTGGATATCGCAGAAAACGCTGTTCGGGTTCACGATCATGAATCTGAACCAGCAAACCCTGAGTGACAAAGTGCGTCTTGGCGAAGAACCGAGTAACAACACGATATTCGGCATTGACGGCGCCACGACGCTGGATCTCCCGTTCCTGACGCGCGCCATCAACGGTTTGCCGCTCATCCAGACAAGGGAAATGTCCAGCTTCAAAATAAGCGGTGAGGCCGCTTATATGTTGCCCGACCCGAATACCATGAAGAGCACAATCCCCAGCGACAACGGAGAGGGGATCGCCTACATCGACGACTTCGAAGGGGCGCGCCGTTCCATTCCGGTGGGGATCGGTTACACCGCGTGGACACAGGGGAGCCCGCTGGGCGATGATCACTGGTTCCCCGGCCTCCCCGACACTTCGAAGATGTTCGCAAAAGGAAGGATGGTCTGGTTCAACCGGCTCCCGACCGACGTCCGCCTGACGGACATCTTTCCCCGCAAACTTCCGGGGAACGCCGCAAACGACCAGGCAACGGTCCTCGATTTCCGCTACTACCCGATCACACGCGGGCAGTTCAACTACAGCCGGAATCTCTCCTCCACGCTTACCCGGCAGCGCAACTGGGGAGCCGTCATGAAGCCTCTGTCGGTGTCCGCCATCAACCTCACCAAGGAGAACATCAACTTCATTGAACTCTGGATGAGGGTGGACCACGCACCGGCCGACGGTTCCGGGAAGATGATCATCGACCTGGGCGCGATCAGCGAAGATGCCATTCCCAACAGAGTGCTCAATTCCGAAGATCTTGTCCTGAGCTCCACGCCGAACGGGGTCCTTCAGGATGGTGAGGACCTTGGACTGGACATGCTCTCCGATGCCCAGGAGCAGGCCCGCTACGCGGACCTCGTTTCTCTCTACCCCGATCTCGCGGGGGATCCCAGCGGAGACAATTACGCATTCAATAACAGCACCGTCGGGACGTTCCAGGAGGACTTCACGCGCATCAACGGGACGGAGGGGAACAAGGACGGGCCGGCCGGCCGCATTCCGGACACGGAGGATCTCAACTCGAACGGCGTTGTCGACCTAGCGAACTCATATTTCGAGTATGAGATCTCTCTTGATACTTCTGCGGTCACCAATCCGAACGTCGTGAGTAGCGCCATCCGCCCCTCGGACAATTCGCGGACGGGATGGGTGCAGTTCCGGATCCCCGTCCGCGACTTCACCCGGACGGTCGGCTCGCCGACGCAGGAGAACATCGAGTTCATCCGCGTGGCGTTCGTGAACGCGACGGACACGATCGCCGTCAGGATCGGTGATTTCAGCCTCGTGGGAAATCAGTGGCAGAAGCAGGCGAAGGACAACGCAGACACCACGTTCGACGTGACCGTGGTGAGCATCGAAGACAATCCGTTCTACGAGTCACCGCCGGGTGTGATCCGGGAACGCGACAAGACACGGCCGGAAGAAAATGTCCAGGCCAACGAGCAATCGCTCTCTCTGGTCGCGAAGGGGCTCCCCGATGGTGAATCGCGTCAGGCGGTGAAATTCTATACGTACAAGGCGTTGGACCTCTTCAGTTACAGGACCATGAAGATGTTCATCCACGGCGACGACCGTTTCGCCTATGTGGACGAGACCACCTACGACGCAGAGGTGTTTTTCCGGTTCGGCCTTGATAGTCTGAACTATTACGAATATCGGGCGCCGGTGCACAAGGGATGGGACCCGCTCAACGATATCACCATCATTTTCTCGGACCTGACCGCCCTGAAGCAGGCCCGCGATTCTGCGAATATTCTCTCGACGCCGGTTGCCGTCAAAGGCGGGCCTCCCGGGTCGTTCTATCGCGTTCTGGGGAACCCCTCCCTCACACAGGTTGTCTATCTTTCGATCGGCATTGAAAACCCGAGGGGGAAGGGAACCACACGGCCCCTCGTGGGTGCTATCTGGGCAAATGAACTCCGTCTCACCTCCGTGGACAACACTCCAGGCTGGGCCTACCGCTTTGATACGCAGCTCAAACTGGCAGATTTGGGGTCGGTATCGTTCAACTACTCCAAGGTGGATCCAAACTTCCACACCCTGGAGCAGAAATTCGGCTCGCGGATGAATTCCACGAGCTGGGCGCTCAATGCCTCGATGGCGTTCGAACGCTTCTTCCCGGAAGAGTGGGCAGGGACGTCGATGCCGTTCTCGTACTCCCACAGCGAGGGGTTCGTGCGGCCGCGCTACCTGCCGAACTCCGATGTGCTGGTTGACAACGCCGCCGAACTCCTCCGGGCTAAGGTGATCCGGAACGGTGGCACAGCGGAGGAGGCCGACAGGCAGGCGCAGGAACTCATCTGGAATTCCGAGTCGCGGCGCGTGACCGACACGTATGCTGCGCCGACATTTCGCATCAACCTTCCGTCAAACGCCTGGTATATCCGCGACACGTTCAACAAACTGCAGTGGGGTTTCACCTACACGAAATCCGACGAGCGGAGCCCGGCTGTTGTCTACCGGACTTCCTGGTCGTGGAATGCCCGGGTTGCCTGGGCGCTCACGCTGCCGCCCGACTATTTTTTCACGCCATTCCAGAAACTCTTTGACGGAGTCTGGTTCCTTGACGAGTACAAGGGCTGGAAACTTTTCTTCCCGCTGACGAACTTCTCGTGGTCTGTCAGCGCCGTCCGTTCCCGTGATCGCTCTTTGCAGAGAACGGCGGGTTCACAGGAGATCATCTCCCGGAACTTCGCGGCATCGCGAGGTTTCAACTTCAGCTGGAAACTTTCGGAGAACGGGATCCTGAGTCCTTCGGGAGACTACCAGCTCTCCATCGAATCCACGCTTCTGCCGTTTGAAACAGACAGCCTGGGGCGTCAGCGGACCTTCTCCCGGATCCTCAGCGACATCTTCATGGGCAGCCGCCTGATCAATTTTGGCCAGGACACGCGCTACAGCCAGCGTAACCAGTTCAACACGCGGCCGAACATCCCGAATATCCTCAACATCAAGAAGTTCCTCGACCTCACGTTCAGTTACGGCGTCGATTACGGATGGCAGAACACCCTGACCCGCGGAGACCTCGGCAAATCCGCGGGGTTCAACAACAACATCAACGCGTCGATGAACATCCGGCTGAAGCAGCTCTTCGACCCGCTCTGGGAGGAATCGCCGACGGCTGTGCCGGCGCCGGTACCGGCCCGGCGCCGGACTCCGGAGAGCGGCGAAACCCGTCCGTCGGACTCCGCCGCCACAGTCGCGGGGATGCCGGATTCGACACAGCCCGGGGGACTGGGGAAGTCCCTTGCCCAATTGAAGAACCTTACCCGGCTTCTGATCAAAATTCCCTTCCTTGACTTCGATAACATGAGCGTCACGTTTTCACAGACCAACTCGGCGCAGAACAGCGGCATCATCGGAGGGCCGGGGTTCGTCAACTTCTGGGGAAAGGTCCCATTCTTCCAGGAATCCGAGCCGCGCTACGGTCCCTCGCGATTGTACCAGCTGGGCCTCATCAGTGACCCGAGCGGCAAGCTCACGAATTTCCATTTCCAGAGACAGTTCCCCTTTTTCGGGTGGGACGTTGTGCCGGGGCTCCGCGCTCCAGGCGGAGTCCTGATGAACAGCTACCGCGAGACGAACCGGCTGAACTTCAAGACATCCCGCGCGCTGTGGGAAGGAGCGCGCATCGACCTCAACTGGAGCCTCGGGTGGTCCTACAACCGGACGCAGAATCTCATTACCGATTCACTGGTGGGGATCGCGACGGTCACGAACACGACCACGACCGGGAACCTCGAGCGCTCCTTCCTGACCTTCCCGGATGTTCTCTTCCTGGGAATGTTCAAGACGGGACTCAAAGAGGTGAGCAAACAATACGCAGAGCTGAAGAACAACCGCGACAGCACGTTCAGTGACGAAGAAAAACTCGCCACGGCATTTGAGAAAGGGTTCGAAGCACTCCCGGTTTTGAGCAGGATCTTCGGACAGTACTACCCGCGTGTCAACTGGAGTTTCCGCTGGGACGGGATGGAGAAGATCCCGCTCTTCGCAAACTTCGCGAGCAGAGTCTCCCTCGACCATTCGTACAACTCCACCTTCACCCGGCAGTACCAGAACCGTCCCGGCGGCGGGGGCGAGCGAACGGACGGCGAGCGGGTGTCGTACGGGTTCGCACCACTCGTCGGACTCAACTTCACGTTCAAGGAACTCTGGAAGGGGAACTTCGGAGCCAACATGCGGTACAATTCGACGACATCGTTCGACCTGGCCACTTCGTCGCGGAATATTGTCGAGACCCTGTCGCAGGAGATTTCTCTGACCGCTTCCTACGCCCGACGGGGATTCGAAATTCCGTTCTTCGGTCTTTCGCTGAACAATGACGTCGACGTCAGCTTCTCATACTCCGTGACGAAAAATTCCCGAAAGACGTACGATGTTTCACGGCTTGATGTGAACGTGGAGGGTCTCCCGCTCGAGGGGTCGACCCGCACGGTGATGGAACCGCGCTTCAAATACGTTCTGAGCGCCCGGGTGACCGCCTCCGTGTACTATCGCTACACCAAAGTCGCGCCGGACGATTCCGGGTCCCGCATCCCCGGCGTCACGACGAGCGAAGCGGGTCTGGATATCCACATTTCGATCCAGTAGCGCGGTGACGGTTGCGCGCAATTGATTCTCAACCACCAAATCCGTATCGTTCTCGCATGGAAGAGTCAAAAGGCAAGATTCTCTGGGTCGACGACGAAATCGATCTTCTCCGTTCCCACATTGCGTTTCTTCGCGAAAAGGGGTACGTGGTGGAAACGGCGACGAACGGAGAAGATGCCGTCACGATGGTGAAAGAGACGGGATTCGACCTGGTCTTCCTCGATGAGATGATGGCCGGTATGGGCGGATTGCGCACGCTGGCGGAAATTAAGGAGTTGCGGCCGGTCCTCCCCGTGATCATGATTACGAAGAACGAGGCCGAGACGCTCATGGAGGAGGCCATCGGCGTCAAGATCAGCGACTACCTGATCAAGCCTGTGAACCCCAGCCAGGTTCTGATGGCCTGCAAGAAATTCCTCGAGGGAAAGCGCATTACCAGCGCGGCGGTATCAAAAGACTATATTCAGGAATTCAATCAGATTTCCCTCGCCCTGATGAGCGAACCGGGCCACCGGGAGTGGATCGACATCTACACCCGGCTGGTGAGCTGGGGCCTCGAGCTGGACGCCCATCCCCAGCTGGGGCTGACACAAACATTCGTGGATCAGGTCCGCGAATGCAATCTGGCCTTCGGAAAGTACGTCGAAAAGAACTACCGCGACTGGGTCGAGAAAACCACCGACCGGCCGGCCCTCTCCCACGAAATCGTTGACCGCTATCTGATCCCTGAACTCCAGACAGGCAAATCGGTGATCTTCTTCGTCATCGACTGCCTCAGGCTCGACCAGTGGCTCCTTTTTGAGGAGCTGCTCCATGAGTACTTCGACATCTCCAAAGAGTACTACTTCGGCATTCTCCCGTCGGCGACGCCGTATGCGCGCAACGCGATCTTCAGCGGTTCGTTCCCGAGCGACCTTGAACTGCGATTTCCGGAGCTCTGGGAAAAGAGTGAAGACGACGAAAACAGCAGAAACCGCTACGAGCGGCAGTTCCTGGACAAACTCCTGGAACGACGGAAGATCGTGCTCAAACCCGAGCCGCGGTATGTCAAGATTCTGGACGCGGAATTCGGCCGCAGCGTGGAAAATAGCATCAATTCCTACGCCCAGTCGAAGCTGACGTCCATCGTCGTAAACTTTGTCGACATGCTCGCGCACGGCCGCTCCGACTCTTCGCTCCTGAAAGAGATTGCGCCCGACGAATCGGCGTACCGGTCGCTCACACGATCGTGGTTTGTTCATTCCTCCCTCTTCGGAATGCTCCGGACGATCTCGAGGAACAAGAATGTAACGGTGATCCTCACAACCGACCACGGCAGCATCAGAAGCCTCAGGGGAACGAAGGTTCTGGGCGACCGTGAGGCTTCAACGAACCTCCGGTACAAGTACGGACGGAACCTGAAGAGCGAAGAGAAGGCGGCGATTTTCGTCAAGAACCCGCTCGAGTTCAAGCTCCCCAAGCGTGGCGTGGCGGTGAACTACATCATCGCAAAAGAAGACTATTACTTCGTCTACCCGACGGATTACCACCGGTATCTGAACCAGTATCGCGATAGTTTTCAGCACGGTGGCGCTTCAATGGAGGAAATGATCCTCCCAGTCGTCAGGCTCGTACCGAAGGGATGAAGCGATTCGTCACGCATGCGCCGCAGGAAACGGTCGCCCTGGGGAAGTCTTTCGCCGCATCGCTGAAACCGGGAGATGTTGTAGCGCTCTCCGGCAACCTGGGAAGCGGGAAGACGCTTTTTGTCAAGGGTGTGTGCGAGGGGCTCGGCGCGCACGGACACGTCAGCAGCCCGACCTTCACGCTGATCAATGAGTATCCCGCCCCCTTTGGCCTGGTGGCGCATGTCGACCTCTACAGGATCAGCACGCGGGCGGAACTGTCGGAGCTCGGCCTCGATGAGCACTTCAACGATCGGACCGTGACGCTGATCGAGTGGGCGGAGAGCATATTCGACCTTCTTCCTGCCGTCCATTACCGGGTGAAGATCGAAGCGGGCGGTGTGGAACGCGACCGTGAGATCAGCATCCGGAGCGTTGGAGGGAAGGAATGAGCGTCCTCGGCATTGAGACGGCAACAATGGTCTGCGCCGCAGCGATCGCTTCAGGAGGAAGGGTTCTGGCGGAGGCGGCGGTCGAGGAGCGCAACATCCACGCGGAACGTCTGATGTCGCTCATCGACGATGTGCTGCGCAAGACGGGCATTTCCCCGCGGCAGCTGGACGCGATTGCAGTCTCCATAGGCCCCGGATCCTTCACCGGCCTGAGGATCGGCCTCAGCGTGGCGAAGGGACTCGCCTTCGCCACGGCGAAGCCGATTCTAGCGGTTCCGACTCTGGAATCGGTCGCGCGTAGGACGGTCGAATCGGGTAGTATCTACCCGCTGATTCTGCCACTCCTTGATGCGCGGCGGGATGAGGTCTATTGCCAGTTCTTTACCACAAGAGACGGGGGCCTCACAGGACTTGGCGAGCCTCATGCTCGATCCCTGGAGGAGGTGGCAGTGGAGATCGGCGGGCGGGATCTCCTCGTTACCGGAGATGCGTCGGACAAGTTCCGCGCATTTCTGGAGGCAGGCCACCCGGAGGTCCGGAAGGTGGTGCGGTTCGCGGAACGGCACGTTTCACGGTGCAGTGGCGGCACGGTCGCGGTGATCGGTGAAGAGCTGCTTGCCCGCGGAAGGACCGAGGATTCTTCCTTGCTGGAGCCGCGCTACATCAAGGAGTTCTTCTTCAAAACCCGACAATAATCGCAGGGTGCCCATCCATGTCCTGGTTCAAACGATCCAAGGAAAACATCGCGTCCGAGACCCAGAAGAAAGAGATGCCGGACGGATTATGGATGAAGTGCGAGCAGTGCGGCGAGATCATCCATAAAATGGAGCTGGAAAAGAGTTACCACACGTGCCCGAAATGCAACGCCCATTTCAGGATCGGCAGCAAGGAGTACATCGAGATCCTGCTCGATGCTGATTCGTTCAAGGAACATGACCGGAAGATGAGGTCCGGCGACCCGCTCAAGTTCACGGACACGAAGCGTTATCGTGACAGGATCCCGGAAGCGATCAAGAAGACCGGACTGTACGACGCCGTGCGGTGGGGGACGGGAACGGTCAACAAGATTCCCGTTGTGTTGGCGGCAATGGATTTCAGTTTCATCGGCGGGAGTATGGGATCGGTGGTGGGGGAGAAGGTGGGTCGCGCCATTGACAAGGCGTGGAAAACGAAAACGCCTTTAGTCATCGTCTCCTCAAGCGGCGGCGCGCGTATGATGGAAGGGGCGCTCTCCCTCATGCAAATGGCGAAGACGAGCGCCAAGCTCGCGCGCCTTTCCGATGCCGCCGTTCCGTATATCTCCATTCTCACCGATCCGACTACAGGAGGCGTTACGGCCAGCTATTCGATGCTGGGGGACGTGAACATCGGAGAGCCGGGGGCGCTGATCGGATTTGCCGGTCCGCGGGTGATCAAACAGACAATCGGCAAAGACCTCCCGCCGGGATTCCAGCGCGCCGAGTTCCTCCTGGACCACGGTTTCCTCGACATGGTGGTTCATCGGAAGGAAATGAAGGCCACGGTGAGCCAACTCCTTTCTCACCTGCTGAAGTGAGCCCGGACCCCGACCAGAAGAAGGTCATTCCCGTTCAGTCTGATGGCGACCATCATTCACGACATTGACGAAATGCGCCGGAGAGCTGATTCGATCCGCGCCTCCGGCCAACGGATCGGTCTGGTCCCCACGATGGGCGCCCTGCACGACGGTCACCTCTCGTTGGTCAGGATCGCGCGTGAACGGACGGACGCCGTGATCACGACCGTGTTCGTCAACCCTACGCAGTTCGGTCAGGGAGAGGACTTCGAGCGTTACCCGCGCGACCTGGCGCGGGACCTCGCCCTTGCCACCGCCGCGGGGACGGAGATCCTGTTCGCGCCCAAGCCCGCGGCGATGTATCCCGCAGCATACCGGACGTTCGTGAATGTCGAGGGACTCACCGACGTTCTGGAAGGTGCGGTGCGGCCCGGTCACTTTCGCGGCGTGACCACTGTTGTGTCGAAGCTCTTCATGATCACGAAGCCCCACATAGCGGTCTTTGGACAAAAGGACGCCCAGCAGACGGCGGTGATCCGGCGGATGGTGCGCGATCTGAATTTCGACATCACCGTTGTGGTCGCGCCGATCGTGCGGGAGAAGGACGGTCTCGCGATGAGCTCGCGCAACGTGTATCTTACGGCAGAGCAGCGGCGGGAAGCGCCGGTGATTCATCGTTCCCTGCTTCTGGCCGAGGAGGTCCTCCGCAGCGGCGAACGGGATGCCTCCGCCGTCCGGAAGCGCATGGGGGAGCTGATCGCCAGGGATTCATCGGGGATCACGGACTACGTCTCGGTTGCGGATGCCGAATCTCTGCGCGAGATCGATTTCTGCTCTCCCGGGGAGAGTTTGCTGGTCTCGCTCGCAGTCCGGTTTGGGACAACGCGATTGATCGATAATACTACCATCACCCTCTGACAGCCTGGACGCATGGAAAACAAACTTGCCGTTGTCATTATGGCCGCGGGAAAAGGAACGCGGATGAAAAATCCCGACATGGCGAAGGTCATGTACACCGTCGATGAGAGACCGATGGTCGAGCATGTTGTCGACCTGGCGTTGCGGCTCCACTCTTCAAAGACCGTCGTGATCGTTGGGTGGCAGAAAGAAACGGTGATCCAGCACCTGCAGAAGACCGGAAAGCCGGTTGTGTGCGTCGAGCAGTCGCCGCAGCTCGGCACGGGGCATGCAGTGATGCAGGCCGAACGATCCCTCGATGGCTTTTCGGGCGACGTCCTGGTTCTCTCCGGCGATGTCCCCCTTCTTACGGAGAAAACGACCCGCGCCCTGATCGAGCATCACCGGGAGGCGCATGCCGCGGCGACGGTCCTGACGGCGGTGCTGGACGATGCCACCGGATACGGCCGGGTGTTGCGAAACGCCAAGGGCGACGTGGTGGGGATCGTGGAGCACAAGGATGCATCGGAGCAGCAGCGACAAATCCGCGAGATCAACTCGGGCATCTACCTTTTTTCCAAAGGGAAGCTGTTCGAAGGGCTGAAGCATATTACGCCGAATAACACCCAGAAGGAATACTATCTGACGGACGTTTTCCAGTATTTCTGGAAGCACAACATGCCGGTCCGGGCGGTTCCGGCGGATGATCCGAGGGAAATCGGGGGCATCAACACGCTCCAGCAGCTCGACGAAGCCCGGGCTGCGTTCGCCCGACGGTGAGGAGGGGGATGCTGTTGACAATAAAGGCCCTTTTCTTTATACTACCCGGAGTATTGCGGAGGTGCCCATGAGGAAGATTCTGTGTGTTGGCATTGCGCTGCTGGTGATCGGCGCCTCGTCGTCCCTGGCGCAGTTCAAGTCGCAGGTCGAGCGGGAATCGAGAGTTTCCGAGGGGCTCGTTGAGCAGCCGTCGGCGTCTTTCCTGTTCGGCTGGTTCGATCCCGAGAGGTTCCACATGCGCCACTCCCTGTCGATGTCCTATCAGACCTTCGGCGGAGAAGGAATCTCGATGGGAACGTATACCAACAGTATGAGCTACGAGTTTTCGGACAAGCTCAACGCCCAGGCCGATGTGAGCCTTAGCTATTCGCCGTACAATACATTCTCCGGCTTCGGGAAAAAGGGGAACGATATGAGTTCCATCTACCTCAGCCGGGCGCAGGTGAGTTACAGGCCCTGGGAGAATGTCATGATCCAGGTACAGTACAGGCAGATCCCCTACGGCTATGGATACTACAGCCCCTTCTATGACCCCTGGTACAAGGAGGGCAGGTTCTGAACAGGAGTTTTCCACACCATACACCGCTCGAGATCGTCGACCGAGGTTCGCGTCCCGCGGAAGGGCTGCAGAACCTCGGTCTGTTTCAACCCGCAGGGCTCGCACAGGCCGTCCGCGGTGGAGCCGCATGAAGATTCGCTCTCCGTTTCTGACGCAGGATCCCCGCTCCCTTGTTTTGAATGTTCTGATTGCGCTCCTGATCCTTCTGGTGGGGTATCTCGCCTATTCTCTCATGGACCGCGCGGTTCTTCACCGGCCGGTCGACACGGCCAAGGGTGGCACGGGTACGACGGGGGTGATCCAGGTCGATCTGCTGAACGGCTGCGGCGCCTCCGGAGTGGCAACAACCTTCCGCGACTACCTCCGGGCGCGAGGGTACGACGTAGTGGAGATGCGGAATTATAAATCGTTCGACGTTGATCAGTCGCTGGTCATCGACCGGACCGGGTCAATGGTGAACGCGGAGAAAGTGGCGTACGCGTTGGGGATCAAGAAGTCCAACATCATCCAACAAATCAACCCGGACTACTTTGTCGATGTCTCGGTGGTCATCGGCAAAGACTTTCCTTCACTGAAACCTTCACAATAAGGGGGAACGCATTGAGAGCACAGACCGTGGCAAAGAACATCGCCTCGCTGACACTGACGAAAAAGGCGGACGACATCGTCCTGATGGATCTCCGGGGGCTGACCTCGATGGCTGACTTCTTTGTCATCTGTTCCGCGGATTCGGACGTTCAGGTCAGGGCCATCGCCGATGCAGTCGAAGATGGGATGGAAAAGAAGGGCCTCCGCCTCTGGCACCGGGAGTCCGGAAGTTCCAACTGGATCCTTCTTGATTTCGTCGATGTTGTGCTCCACGTTTTCCATAAGAACACCCGCCCCTTCTACAATCTGGAGAAGCTCTGGGGCGATGCGAAGACCACCCGGCTTGACGATCGTGGCG
>DAIUKN010000020.1:0-14409 GCA_036848195.1 Bacteroidota bacterium | reverse complement strand
CCATGCGTTCAGAAGGGCGGGTCGGCAAAAGAAAAACAAGTTGCGGATGGGTAGATTCGTTGTTACCGTAGGCATGTCCAAGGTTCGGCAATCCGTTATGAACAGATTCCACGTATTGTAGGAGGGGTGCGAATGTCACTACGACCGGTCAAGCGACTCATTCAAGCCAAGCCGACCCTTGAAGGGGCGGGCGTGCACCTGCGCCGCGCATTCGGCTTCGGCAACACCTCCGAGTTTGACCCGTTCCTTCTGCTGGATGACTTCCGCAACGATATCCCTGAGGATTACCTGGCCGGATTCCCGTGGCATCCTCACCGCGGGATCGAGACCATCACCTACGTCCTTGCGGGAACCGTGGAGCACGGTGACAGCATGGGGAACCACGGCTCGATCAGTGCAGGCGACGTCCAGTGGATGACTGCGGGAAGCGGCATAATCCATCAGGAAATGCCGAAGGGTGATCAGGCGGGTCGGATGCATGGATTCCAGCTGTGGGCAAACCTTCCGTCGTCGCTCAAGATGACGGCGCCTCGCTATCAGGAGGTGAAAGCAGGTGATATTCCCCTGATCACGGACGACGATGGGACCCATGTCCGGATCGTCTGCGGAAGCTTCTGGGGGACGAAGGGTCCGGTAGACGGCATCGCGGCCGATCCCGTCTACCTTGACGTCTCGGTTCCGGCGGGGAAGAGAAAAACCCTCCCGGTGGTCACGACGAGCCACGCCTTCGCGTACGTTTTTGCCGGGACGGGAAAGTTCTGCAACGCCTCGGGCCCTCTCGCGGTGCCGACCGAAGGAATTGGATGGTCTGACACGACACTCCCTCTCCAAGCAGACAATCGCTCGCTTCTGCTCTTCGACAGTGGCGATGAGGTAACAGTGCAGGCAGGGGAGGATGGAATACGGTTCCTCCTGGTTTCCGGGAAGCCGCTCAAGGAACCTGTGGCGTGGTACGGTCCGATTGTGATGAACACTCAGGAACAGCTCCGGCAGGCCTTTGAAGAGCTTGAACGGGGGACATTCCTTGGACCGAAGGGGCAGGGGCGGTAGACGGGGACCAACGATTTCATAGCTGATGATATGCAACGAAAGAGCGTGATTGCCACTCCTGGTTCTTAGCCAATGCGGATATCCGAATGAACCTGGCTTGCCGGGAGGCCGTTCACCGTGGTATCTGGAAACAGACCCATCCGCTCCCCCAATCATTCATCCCCGAATGCGGCCTCGTTGACACTGCGCTGTCCAAGCTCCGGCGTTTGATATATTCCCGGTATCTTCACGAGCCAACATTATTCACGGTGGTTCCTATGCGCAACCTGGGATTTGCAGTCCTGATCGCTGTTCTAAGCCAGATCGCTGGTGCGGCAGACTCGGTTTCCACACATGCAGCTGCATATCGGCTGCTTTCCGATTCAACGGAGGGGCAGGAGATCTGGATCGTCGATGGGGCGGCGGTCCGAAGAAGAGTCTACCCTGAATTCCTCTACGGAGGAAATTCCGAGCGCTACCTCTTCATTCCCAAGGGTGAAATCTGGATAGACAACGCTATTGCGGCCGAGGAATTTGCATATACGGTGGCTCACGAGCTCCGTGAGCGCACCCTGATGTCGAGAAGGGGGGATTCATATGATCGTGCGCACGACAGCGCGCTGGCAGTTGAACGCAGGATGCGTCAGCGCGATCAGGTGCTGGCGCAACGGCATGAGGCGGCTCTCCCGCGTATCTCCCCGACGGACTGCGACGGCGTGAAAGGAATCGCGGGGCTTCCGGATTCGCTGCGGCTACGACACGTTTACCGGGTTTTGGCCACCGTCCGCGATGGCATGACCGTCTGGATCGTTGACGGGGCAGTGGTCCGCCGCGATATCTTTCCGGACTTCGGGCTGAGCGGGAATGACAGGGTGTATCATTTCATTCCGAAAGGGGAGATCTGGATCGACGGTCAGATTTCCTGCGAAGAGACAGAATTCTCCATTGCGACGGAACTGATCGAGCGAACGCTAATGGGAGAAGGGATCCCGTATGACGACGCCTATGAACGGGCACTTGCGCGGGTTCTTGACTTGCGCTCCGGCCATGCGCACCGGGCGGCGCAGAAGCCGGGAATCGCACGACCGGATCGATCCGAGCGTGACGTGGGGACAGGGTCAGAGCGACAGGAATAGACAGTTCCTACAGTTGGACCGTGTGCCTCAGACTTCGGTCCGCGCCGTTCAACCTTCTCTTCCCTGTGTCCAGCGGCAACGGCACGGTGCACTTCTCTCAGCCAATCGGCAAGGGCACTGAGAGCGGTTGGGCCTAGCGCAACAGCAACAGTTTCTTTGTTTCGACAAGAGTGCCCGCGGCGACACGGTAGAAATAGACTCCGCTCGCAAGATGTGACGCGTCGAACCTGACCTCGTAGAACCCAGCATTCCTCTCCTCATCCACCAGGACCGACACCACACGGCCTAAAACGTCGAGGACATTCAGCGTCACGTGGACTGACCGGGGGATTTCAAATCTGATTGTTGTCGAAGGGTTAAACGGGTTGGGAAAGTTTTGAAAGAGCCGGGGGATTGCAGCGCCCGGTCCATCCGGCTGGACTGCCGTTGTCGGAGAATAAGTCAGGCGGAGCGGGTTGACCCCGTTCTTTGCGAGGAGATACCAAGCGGCACACGAAGTGAAACCGTTGGTTGTGTCAACCCACGCATATCCGCCTGACCTGTTCAGCGTGTAGGGCAATGCGCGGACCTTTCGGCCGTACAAGACTTTGTCGATGAGAACGCTGTCCAACTGATTGGCATAAAAGTATCCCCGCTCGCGCGGACCGAAAGACAAAAACCCGCATGCCATGTGACCGGTGCCATCGTTCCATATGTTGTTTTGCTCGATGTCGGGTCCGTGGTAAAAACCCATCACCTTCCGTCCGCCTACATTGAGGATTTTCCGATAACGGAAATCGTATTCGGGGGTGTTCAAGAGTCCGGCAGACTCTTTCCCAAATGCGAGGGCACGCCAGGTGTAGTTGTCCAGGGGCAGGTCCACAGCATTGTTCAGGTTATCGTCCAGCCAGGCCCTGATATTCCCAGCAGTGGTGGTATCGCCCCAAAGTGCCAGGGCGGCGTAGCAGTCGATGTTGCCTTCCGGATGTCCATAGGAATCGTGCAATAAACGGTCGCCATTGCGCCAGCCATGTTGAATATACCCACCAGTACCCGCAGGCTTATAGAACGACCGGAAGAGATCGACGATGAGGCTCTCAACCTTTTCGTATCGGCCGACCGGATACTTTGTGTCATACATTCTATAGGCACACAGGAGCCAGGCCATGTCGCCCACCCAGCGGTCGCCGGTGCCGCCTTCGTCGCGGTATGTGGACAGAGTTACCTGTTGGTAGAATCCGCGTGGCTCGCCCTGGTAATAGAAGTTCTGAAGAGAGAGATCGGTGTTGTCCGCGACAGTCGCGGCGGCATAAAAGTCCAGAATTCGTTCGGCACGGTCGCGTTCACCTTTGATAATAAATGCCATCGCACCCAGACTGTTGTTGAATGTTTGCGCCACGCCCTCCCCTTCCTGTGATGGGAGTAGTTTTCTGTCCCGTGACCCGTTGTCCTGTATCACTTTCAGCCACTCGAGAACACCGGGGTCTTCGGGGTTCATCACTTCTGCCCGTCGCTGTGTGAAACCAATCCCGGCCAGAGTGCTATCAGGATCAAGCACCGGCCAGCTGATCGGGAACGACGATGGAAGATCCCGCTGGCCTTCCCCTATCTCATCAATCCAGAGGGTGCCGGAGCCCGTTCCTGAAACGGCAAGCTCAAACGAGGCAAGCGTTCCGAACGTGACGTCTCCTCCCCACCAGTAGCGTGTGTTGTTAACGTAGATTGTCACCCGTGTCCAATTGGTATACTTTCCCTTGAGTGAAACCTTTCTCCCGAAGACGGATCCGTCTGTATCGGTAAATTTCAATTCCAGATCATCGGCGGAGGAGGACCTGACGAGAAGCGTCACCGGAAACCCGCCGGTATCAAAGCTGACCAGCTTCCTCACATTCACCCAACCATATCCGTCCTTCAACTGGTAGGTGATGGTTAAACCGTCTCCGTTTTGACCCTCGGGGAGGGACGAGAAGTTGAGTGTGCAACCTGCATCGGTCATTGTGGACCACTGTGCAGGGTCATCCCAGCTGGAGGCGACGAGCTGCCCGTAGGCATTGTCCGCGAGCAATATCCCCACCCCAAGGAGAGCACTGATCAGCAAGCGACTCACTCCTCGTCTACGGAGCGACATCACGTATGGCGTCCGCATCGCGGGATTCCCTTGTTGACCGAGATCAGTATTGTCCAACGGTGACCTCTCTCATGATACGGTTGGTGACGGCCTCGCTGAACATCCTCTCCCATTCTTTCTTGATGCTTGAGTGAGGGATCGGGAACCCGTCGGGTCCACCCCCTTTTTGAAGAGGGGTTTCAGCCGGAGCGAGCGAAGGACATTCCGTATGAAGCGCTTGCGGGATCGCTCTTCTTATTCTCACGTAGATTGCGGCAAAATCCTCCGTCAGGATATTCCCGAACGTTACAGGGAGAAACACGCGGGGGTTCACGTTTCCCTTGCTGTCGATCGCGAGATGGGAGAGCCCTCCCATCATGCAATCCGCCTGTTCCGGCGCCTCAGTGAAAGCAACATGGCAGATGAGGGGATGGTCCTTGAATTTCCCCGACGTGTTTCCCCTGAGAGAGAAGTCCATGACAGTGTTCCTGTCGTCCCGAGTCAGCCGTGTGTCGTTGCCCCTGGAGGCAAACTCTCCGCAGGGCCGCGGCTCGAGCGTCTCGATCAGACCGACGTTGAGACCCTTGACGAAGTGGAAAGATCTCCAGAGATCGCCCGATCGTACCGGCTCACGGGTTACGCACAGATTGGTGCAGGTGAAGACACCGGCGAGGGTAGAAACGTGAGCCAGGATTCCGCATATCTCTGCTGCAACGTACAACAGCGTGATGAAAGAGGCAACAGGGAAGGGCCGATTCCGCGCACAGGACAGAGGAGATTGGTGTACGCCCGGCGGGAAGAATGTCGATACAATTCTGCCCAGCAAGCCTGCTGATCGATGTCGAAGACCCCAAGAGGCAGAGCGATCGGCACGGATTCACAGAATGATTCGACGCCTCGGTGGTTATCGTCGACCCTCAAATGGGGAAGCAGGACGGCAGGTGGCCCGCCTTCTCGCCCGATGGGAGGTGGGGCGTTGTCGCTGCGCGTCAACGGCGGGATCGTGAAGCAGAGTCCGTCGTCCGCTGCAAAAACGGAAAGCCCGGGATATTCGGCCGGGGCCCCACGTGTTCAGCTCAACGCTATGCCGCGCTCCAATTGAGCCTGAAATTTTCGCCGAGGTCAAATACGAAATCCTTTCCCTGGACCACTTTGCCCCCCTCAATGCGCAGCACGGTCACGCCGCTGTTGAGACCGGCCCTTCCTTGCCGGTTGGTGAGTTCAATATTCCAATATACGGTGACAGCATTTGTTCCGGTCAGGGCAAAAATGTTTTCGACGCAGAGGTCCTGGATGTTAAATTGGATTCTCGGAAACTGTTGGCAGAAATTCCGGAACCAGCCCTCAACGGCACTCTTTCCCCGAAACGTACCGGTTGCGTGAATTTCACCAGGGTAGATAAAGACGCAATCGTCCCGCCAAGCCGACATGAACTTGGTCAAGTCATGCCGGTTCATAGCTTCGAAAGAGGCAGCGATTCCCTTTTTGGCAACAAGGGCTCCAATCATGGCATTCTCCTTTCGCTTATCAACGGAACCCTACTCACCCGGAGTCGGTGGCATGGTAGGAGGGAACTGTGACATAGTGCATCCCATGAACATGGTATGCGAATGCGGTTGAATAGACCCCAAACGGTTATGTTAGGCTGGCTTTGCCCGGTTGGTAAGCTTTCACTCCATTCAATGCTGACTGAAACCGCGGGGGCCGCTCATCCGTATACCGAAGGGACAAAGAGACCGGAGTGGGACGCTCGTCCATGATCAACGCTCAAGAAGAATTTCTCCAGGATATTGCGCTGGCGCTTGAATACCACGGCCTCCCGCGCATCGCAGGACGAATCTTTGGCGCGTTTCTCGTATCACCCAAAGCATGCCTGAGCGCAGACGATCTTGTGTTAGAACTTCGTGCCAGCCGCGCGTCGGTCAGCACCATGACCCGTCTCCTGCTGCAACAGGGGGTGATTGAGCGCGTGAATGTTCCGGGTGAACGGAGAGACTACTTTCGTTTCCGCCCTCAGGTCTTTTCGGGAACCTCGTTCGTGAATGACAAGGTTGCTCGTGTCCGCGCCGTTCGCGAAGTGCTTGAACGGGGAAAGCCGATTGTCGAACAGTCCGGCCCTGGAGCAGCCGCACGGTTGGAGGAGATGCTCGACCTCTATCGCAGCTTCGAGTCGGAACTACCTGCCATTTTCGAACGGTGGAAAAGAAAACGCGAAACCGGCTTCCGCCCCGGCGTATCTCGAAACCTGTAATCCGCCCTGCCTTTGTTGATTCTTCTTCCCAGCTTTTCTACCTTGATGGATCAAATGAACCTCTGAAGGAAAGCACCTGTGCGGATGAGGGTGATTGCTTCGTTTCTCCTGGCCGCGGTTTTGGCCCTGACCGTCGCCAGTGCCCAGCCCCTCCGTGTTTCCAGTGCATTCAAGATTGCCCGCCTGAAATACTCCGGCGGCGGGGATTGGTACAACGACCCGTCGGCGGAGGTGAACCTGCTTACCTTCCTCAAACAGGAGACCGGCCTGGATGTCGATCCGCGCTATGAATTTGTTGATATCGGGAGCGAGAACTTCTTCTCGTATCCCTTTCTCTTCATGACCGGACACGGGAACATCGCATTCAACGAGAACGAGGTGCGGCGCCTCCGCAGCTACCTTGAAAACGGGGGATTTTTGTATGCCGATGATGATTACGGCATGGACAAGGCATTCCGGCGGGAAATGAAGAAAGTTTTCCCCGGTCAAGAGATGGTGGAGCTACCCTTCAGTCACGGGATCTACCACGTGCAGTTTGATTTCCCGGGCGGTCCGCCAAAAATCCACGAACATGACGGAAAACTGCCCCAGGGATTCGGTCTCTTCCATAACGGCAGGCTCGTTGTCTATTATACCTATGAGACAAACCCAAGTGATGGCTGGGCCGACCCGGATGTGCACAAGGATCCGGAGGAGAAACGCCAAGAGTCACTCCGTTTCGGAGCAAATATCGTTCTGTGGGCCTTGACTCACTAAGGTGAGTCCCATTCATGGATTGACAGGGCATGGTGGAAAAGCGAAGTGAGGAGATACAGGACGACCTCGTTCGGAGGATCGCCGCAGTCCGGAAGAAAATCCGGATGACGGAGATCCTCTACGGGACCCTCCTGGTCGGAGTGGTCGGCATAGCGGGCATCCTGACGGCCCTCCTACTGGAGGAAACGTTTCGCCTGGGGGTTCTGCCAAGAACACTCCTTTTCTGGATGCTTGCCGCGGGTCTCGGGTTGGTGGTCCTCTGGTTCGTCGGGCGGCCGTTGCTGAAGCTTCTGCGTCTATTCCCCGCTGAGTCGGATGCGATGCTCGCCCTCTGGATCGGCAAGACTTTTCCCGGCATTCGGGATAGGCTTGTCAACGCGCTCCAGCTTTTCGCCGATCGTGAGCGCTCGCCACAATACTACTCGCCGGCCCTCATCGACGCTTCCCTTCAGGATCTGCATCGGGATATCGAGCCGCTCGATTTCCTTTCAGTTGTTGGGTTCGCTGCCTCCCGGCGTATCGCGAAGTTTTTGGGGATCGCGGTGATCGCTGGCGCGCTCTTCCTTGTCCTCTTCCCCTCATCGTTCTTCGGCTCGGCTCAGCGCCTGTGGAACTATGGTGCGATGTTCGCCGCACCGGCTCCTTTTCGCTTCATCGTGGAGCCGGGCGATCGTGAGGTGATCAAAGGAGAAACTGTCACCGTCACCGTCCGGGTGGAGGGTGAAGAGCAAAAAACGATCGTTCTCGCGGACCGTCGGGATGGAGAGACGGCCGATGAGGAACAGACGCTCGAGCTGAAACCTGGCGGCGTGTTCCGGTATGAATTCGTCGCGCTGAAATCTTCAACGGTCTATTCCGTTCGGGCAGGGAGCGTCAAGAGTTCGGAATATCGCCTTACGGTGATCGACCGTCCGATGGTTAAAGTCCTGCGGCTGCGGCTGCAGTTTCCGGGATACAGCACCCTTCAGCCCCGGCAGTTAGATGACAACGTCGGTGACGTCACAGCGCTGAAGGGGACGCGTGTGAGTCTTTCGCTCGAGGCGAACAAACCCCTCTC
Organism: Bacteroidota bacterium; assembly: GCA_036848195.1. GTDB lineage: Bacteria > Bacteroidota > Ignavibacteria > UBA10030 > UBA6906 > DAIUKN01. The sequence goes on along the minus strand of DAIUKN010000020.1, from coordinate 6,094 downwards.
CCGCGTGCGGCTGTGCTTCGGGGATAGCAGCGCACTTCTGCTTCAAGTGAGAGGGAGCCGGGCGACCGGCGATGTGGTGCTGATGAAAGAGCGGACCTACCATATTGAGCTGGCAGACACCGAAAACGTTGTCAGCACTGACCCCATTGAGTACACCCTTCGCCTTTTGCCCGACGCGTATCCGACAATCTCTGTTCTTGTCCCGGGTATGAATGTGGACATCACGAATGCCGCGTCACTCCCGATCGTGGCGAAGATTGCGGACGACTATGGCTTCACGCGCCTCCGGCTGGCATACCGGCTGGCCCAATCGAGGTACGAAAAGCCGGCGGAGACGTTCACGTTCAATGAAATCCCTCTTCCGAAGGGGATCGGCATTGAGGGGACGGTGCCGTATACCTGGCCTCTCTCGGGGCTCCGCCTCGTTGCCGAGGATCTGGTTCAGTACTATCTGGAGGTTTTCGACAACGACGCCGTATCGGGGCCGAAGTCGGCCATGAGTGATCGGTACACCCTTCGACTTCCGTCGCTCGACGAAGTGTTCGCCGACGTGGACAAAGGGCACGAAAAATCGCTGGAAGCGATGAAGGAAGCGCTGCAGCAGGCCGAGGAGGTCAAGCACGACCTGGAGGAACTCCGGCAGGACATGAAGAAGGACCAGCCAAAGATGGACTGGCAGGACCAGAAGAAGGCGGAAGAGCTCCTCAAGAAGTACGAAGAGATACAGAAGAAGATGGACGAAGCCGGTGCCACAATGAACCGGATGATGAACGAGATGCAGAAGAACCAGGTTCTCTCGCGCGAAACGCTGGAGAAATACCAGGAACTCCAGCAGATGATGGAGGAAATGAAGTCGCCCGCTCTGGCTGAAGCCCTCAAGAAACTCCAACAAGCGATGCAACAGCTCAGTCCGGAGGCGATGAAACAGGCGATGCAGCAGTTCACCTTTTCCGAGGAGAACTTCCGGAAGAGCATCGAGCGGACGATGAATCTGCTCAAGAGAATTCAGATCGAGCAGAAACTGGATGCCGCGGCAAAGCGGGCAGAAGAGTTGGCCCAGCGGCAGGAGGGGCTGCAACAGACAACCGAGCAGGCAGTTCGGGAGAACCCGAAGAAGCTTCCCGAGGCTGCGCGGCAGCAGGAAGACCTTGCCAGGGACCTTCAGCGGCTGGAGCAGGAGATGAACGACGTGCAGAAGAAGATGGAGGAATTTGCCGGCGAAATGCCCCTGAAGGAGATGCAAAATGCCCGGGCGGCGCTCGATAGCAGCGGACTGCAACAACAGATGCAGGAAATTGCCTCGCAGATGCGGGAGATGCGGGGAGACCAGGCGGCCTCAGGACAGCGCCAGGCGCAGCAGAAGATGGGGCAGGTGAATCAACGGATGCAGCAGGTGAAGAAAGCAATGCAGCAGAACCAGCAGCGCCAGATCGTGAACGAAATGCGCCGGGCGGTGCAGGATCTTCTGGAGCTCTCCCGTCGCCAGGAGGTGCTGAAGAACGAAGCGCAGAGCCTGGAGCCGAACTCGGTCCGCTTCCGGGAGAATGCCCAGCAGCAAATGGAGGTGATGCGCGACCTCGGAAATGTCACAGAACGCCTCGGTGAACTCTCCCAGAAGACGTTTAGCGTGTCACCCGAAATGGGGAAGTCGATTGGGGAAGCACTTCAGCACATGAGTGATGCCATGCATTCGCTCGACCTGCGGAACGGCTCGGTTGCCGGCGGGCATCAGTCGGCGGCAATGGGATCGCTGAACGAGGCTGCGCAGCAGGTGCAGGCGTCGGTGAACGCGATGATGCAGTCGGGTGGGCAGGGAATGGGGATGGCGGGTTTCATGCAGCGCCTGCAACAGCTGTCCGGGATGCAACAGGGGATCAATCAGGGAACCCAGAATCTTGGAGGGATGGGCGCCGAACAGGCGGCGCAGATGGCTCGTCTCGCGGGTGAGCAGGGAGCCGTGCGCAAATCAATTGAGGAGCTCGCGCGTGAGGCTTCGGCATCCGGACAGCTGAGCAAGATGCTGGGGGACCTGAAGCGGGTTGCAGAGGAAATGCGTGAGGTGCAGACTGACCTCGCCCGGGGCGACGTGAATTCCGAAACCCTGAAGAAACAGGAGAGGATTCTTTCCCGAATGCTCGACTCGCAGCGCTCTGCCAGGGAGCGAGACTACGAAAACCGACGCACAGCCGAATCGGGGAAGAACGTGGTGCGTCCGGGTCCCGCGGTGATTGACCTTAGCACACGCGAGGGGAAGGACCGGTTGCGCCGTGATCTGTTGCGGGCGCTGGAGGAGGGGTATACGCGCGATTATGAGGAACTCATCAAGAAATATTTCGAGGTCCTGGAACAATGACCCCTAACTCCCACGCCCGCCAGCTCTTCGCACAGTACGAAAACTTCAAGCTGAATCATCTCCGACCGTCGAACTGCAAACACGCCGTGGTGATCGACGAGTTGCGGAGCCTGTCGATCCGGAGCCGCGGCCTGCTCAATATGGAAGAGCTCGGGACGTCGCTCGAAGGACGGAGCATCTACCTGCTGCGCTGCGGGATGGGGACGAAACGAGTGCTCCTCTGGTCGCAGATGCACGGCGACGAATCCACCGCGACGCTCGCGCTCTGCGATCTCTTCAATTTCCTGGTCGAAGCGGCCGCAACCACGCCATGGGTGACAACAATGCTGGGGCAGATCTCGATGCAGGTGATCCCTCTGCTGAACCCTGACGGTGCAGAAGCAGTGCGCCGTCACACGGCAACCGCAGTAGACATGAACCGTGATGCGAGGGTCCTGGCAACACCCGAGGCACGCATCCTGCGCGAAACGCACCGGGCCTTGAAGCCGGCGTTCGGGTTCAACCTGCACGACCAGGATCTCAGCTCGGTGGGCGGCAGCAAGAAGGTGGCGGCGTTATCGCTGCTTGCGCCGGCCCTGGATGAGAAGAAGTCCAGGCCGCTCACCCGTCTCCGCGCGATGCGCGTCTGCGCAGTGATCGCGCGAGCCTTGCATCAGTTCGTCGACGGCCATATCGCGACGTACGATGATGCATTTGAACCGCGTGCGTTTGGCGACCGGATACAATCGTGGGGCACAAGCACGATCCTGATCGAATCCGGGCACTGGCCAAAAGATCGCGAGAAGGCATTTGTGCGAAAGCTGAATTTCGTCTCGTTGCTGACGGCGCTTCGCTCCATCGGCAACGGGTCGTTCCAGGATATCGAGCTGGAACACTATGTGAATCTGAAGCAGAACGGAAAACAGATGTACGATCTGATAATCCGGAATCTGAAGATCGTCCACTCCAGCGGCTGGTCATCGAGAGCGGATGTCGGAATTTCATTGGGGCCGGAAGAGAATCGACGTTCCGATACTCCTATTGCTACAATTAAGGAAGTTGGCGACCTGAGCACGCACGCCGGGTTGGAGACACTCGATGGTTCCGCGCGGCGCGTCCGGTCCGATCTGTTTGCCATTGAGAAGGAGATACCCCTGTCGGATCTGCTTGACGCTCTGCAGATTTACCATGGAGCGTCGTAAGGTCGAGCTTGCCTTCTCCCCGCAACCTGCGATCGTTCCCGGGGGACGAGCATTGCCCCGAGGTCACCGGGTACTGCACCAGATCGTTTCTTGCCTCGTCTGTCACATTCCGCACGAACCCCCGTTTTTGGTCGCCCCCATCTGATGTCATCCCCATGCGCCGGCCCTGCGATGACGGCGGATCGTTTCTGAGGCACCCCAGGTATCTGAAGAAGCTGAAGAGGTGATGGCATGGACGTTCTCCGCGGTTGCGTGAAATCCCGCGAGAATGCGTTCCACCCATTCTGCGCACGGAACTGGGGACTCTTGGAGCATTCTCGATCACCCGCATCGCGCCGGCTTTGTGCCACGTGCCGATAGGGCGGCGCCCCATCGGCCAGGCGGTCCTCATTCTCCGGGATGGCCACCCGACACTGCCTGTGTGTGTGCTCAGAATGGCAATAGCTGTGGAGGGGACCCCTTCACTCTCCCGTCAACCTGACGCTCCTCGATTTCGAGAAAGAGTGGACCATCATCCGATCTTCAATCTGCACGGTGAGAGTATAGACACCCCTTGAGAAGTTACGCAGATCAATCTGGGCGAATTCCGCCGCCATCTCGTCCCGGCCGCTATGGTCTTTCGTATATACGACGGCTGACTCGTCGTTCGGACCGGACTCCCCGGGGGTCAGAAGCACGTGTGACAGATACCTGGTCCTTCCCTCAATGTCCCGGGTGAGATTATAGAGCTGCCAGTAGACGAAAAGGAGCTTGCTGCGAGGAACTGCATCAAAGGGGGATGCGATGACTTTCACTCCGTCAATTTCGACGCTACTTGCGGTCGTGGATGGGAGAAGAAACTCAATATCGCTCAACAGCGGCGTGGATCCCCCGTAACCCGGAATTCGTACGCGGGTGTTCCATGTCGAGATGACCTCTGTCCCAAGGGTGTACGCATGCATCGAGATCTTGAAAGAGTCCGGGGGAAGAACGAAACGATACTGTTCCACAAACCATGCCCCGGGCTCCGGGTATAGGTTGAACGTCACAGTGTCCCGCCTGGATTCTATCACTTCGCCCTTCAGGCCGGTGACGGATATGCCCACCTCTATCGGGAGCTTTTTAACAGTATCGGCGGTTTCCTTTTTCAGGGAGGCGATGGGAATGGCATACGAAATGTTCACAAGTGACTTGCCGTGGGCGCTCCGGAATGCATCGACGGAATGAGGCATTGCGAAGGTTGTCGTCCTTTTCGCCCACGTGTGTTCGTCGGTTGCGAGAGCTTCCTGCACGGCGGCCTTTGACACCCGGCGCAGATCATCGGCCCACCTCAGTCGGTCGGTCGTCTGGCCACTCAAGAGATTGTAGTAACGGCTGTCCCACGTGAGGAGGTTTCCCAGCATCTCAGGATCCTCGGGGATGCTTGTGAGCCGCCAGCTGTTTCCAACAGAATTGCTCTGGCCAAAATGGAAGATCCTCTTTGGCAATTCATCCGTTCCGGAATACAACCAGGATTCATACGGAGTATCTCCCATTGTCCTTGTCGTGCTGGTGGGCTCACCGTGTCGAATGTAGATAATCCCCTTGTCGTTGAATTCCCGATTCAGCGAGAAGGATTTTGGGAACTCGAGATAGCGGAGTTTGTCGGGATTGTTGAAGTACGTGCGAAATCCGTAGTATTCGTAGTTCTTCTCCGCGAAAAGATACCGGCGATAGTGTTCGGCGAGCCGGGCATTTGTTCTTGATGCGGGCGCTGGATTCCGCAGATCCCAGAACGTATGGAAAAACGCGGCCTTCTTCCTGTCTGAGGCGATTGCCCTGAAGGTAGCCAGCTCGGCGTCTGAAACGAGATACTTGACATCTTCGAAGATCAGCGCCGCACCCAGCCACGTGGAGATTCCGTCAACTGCACGCCAGTAGTATTGCTCTCCACGGAGATGATCTCCCATTGCGAAATATGTCCGGGCGAGTGAGAGAAGGATGGCTGCAGCGGGGACTTCTCTGGGTCGGCCCAGCAGTTCCAGGAACATCCGTTCGGCCGCCTCGAGGTTGTTCTTTCGGCGCAAGAACTCCCCCTTGAAGTACCCTCTGTGGTCGTTGTGTCCGGCGGCCATTGAATCAAGCAGATTCGGGGGATCCACCTCAGCAATGTAGTATCGATACAGCCTGAATAAACCCAGACCCGCTTCATAGAGACCGGGACGAATCTGGACTTGTCGGTGGGCGAGTTCAAAGGCAGGCGGGTATTCGCTTCTATACCGGTGCAGGAGGCTCCTTTGATATAACACATCCTCGAAGGAGGAGTCGCGGGCGAGTATCCAGTCAAAATGATCAACCGCCTTACCCCACTGGATATTTCTCAGGATCCAGCTGATCTGTGATCCATACTCGCGGCGGCATATAGCCGACCCATAGTGAGCGAATAAGTTTCCCGGGTCACCATCGAGTGCCTTGTCGAATATGTCACATCCGTCGCTCCATTCCTCTTCCTGGATGGCCACCTTTCCAATGCCAATTTGGGCAGGGAGGGAGTGAGGATCCTTGGCCAAGGCCGATGTTAACAATTCTTTGGCGTTTGTGG
>DAIUKN010000019.1:0-14460 GCA_036848195.1 Bacteroidota bacterium | reverse complement strand
ATCATTGGCGATCAGCCCAAGACTGGTCAGGGCCGGAACGAAGCCGGAGTCAACAAGAAGAATTGCCTGATACTGCCTCTCAGCATCACGGAGCATCCCCGCCTGTCCCAGCAACCGTGCGAGGTGGAGCCGAAAGCCGGTATTCGAAGGCTGAAGATCGACGGCAGTTTGAAGGTATTGCCGGGCTTGCTGAAAGTCGTTCACTGCCGCATAGGAAGCGCCGGTGTAGAATGCGACTCCAGGCGCCAGCGAATCTTCTCTCACGCCTTCTAATGCCTCGATGGCGCGGGTGTAGAGGCCTTCGGCATAGTATGTGACCCCCGCTTGATAGAGGCTGTCGCTGCGCAGGCGTTCGGCGGATCGTGTTTGGGACTGTGTGAGAGGAGCCGGGAGAAACGTCAGAAGAAGAGTCAGGGCGATGCAATGCATTGTTGTGGGCCAGTTTGGAAAAGGGGAGATCAGCCGGCCGTCATGGTCCGCCCGTGACGACCGGGAAAGAAGCGCGAGAATGAAATCAAGGACCCTTGTACACCCATTAGTTGCTGGTGTGCCAGTGCCGGATCATCCAGTTCCCTCCCTTGGACTTCTGAAAGATCACGGTGTGGAAGCGCGGATGTGCCCCACCTTCATCCTCCGTCTTCAGGACTTCATATGCCGAGGTCTTCTCGTCATTGATAACGACCGTCGACAACGAAAGCTTCCGGTTTGTCTCTGTTGCGAAGACCTTGGCCCTATCCCTTCGTTGCGCGGCCTCATAGAGACTCTCGAAGACACTGCCATTGACGAGGTAGGCCGACGGATCCACGCAGGTCTTGAGCTTTTCCAGTTCGGAACCGTCCATGACCGTCTTGACGCTCTCCCGGAACCGCTGGACGGCCGACGTCAGTTCTCTTCTTGTCGACTTTGTCGAATCGTCCGTTCCTTTGTCGCCGTCGTCGGCGACAACGAACTTGAACGGCACTGCGACCCAGACACTGACAGGAGCCTTCTTCACGTATGCCGGAGTGAACTTGAATTGCCAGGCGGCGTCGGTGGCGGATTTGTTGAAGATCGTGTCGCTGCTCTTCAAAACCAGGACGTCCCGGGGTACGCCGGAATTGTCGACCCAGATCTTCACCCAGACTTTTCCTTCCCGCTTCTCTTTGAGCGCGATTTCGGGATAGACCGGCTCCTTCTTCGCGATGATGACCGGTTCCTGGTCAACCTCAATGAAGTCGGGCGGCGGTACCCGGGGGGCTCGTGATTCGATCTCCTGTCTAACCTGCGTTTGCGTATCGGCCGGCAGGGCCCTGGGCTTCAGGGCACTCGAACCCGGATCGTGTGCCTGCGAGTTGATGTCGGGAAGTTGTTCTTGAGCCCTGAGACCCAACTGGCAAAAAAGGAGATAGGTCAAAATGCCGAGTAGTCGTCGCATGATTGCCTCCGTCAATTTATGCCGTTCGCGGAATTTGCCGGGATTCCCCTTACTTCAATTTCCGGGAGTCCCATGATATAGCGGACTTCCGGATTTGCGTGCTTCATTTGCTCTGCTGGACGGAACCACATGGTCAGGGCGAGGACCGTTGTCAGGAGCACCGCCAGGAGAGCTGCGGCTGCAGCGGGCACCGGGAGAGAAAGACGCCGCTTCCAGAGATTTGCTCCGCCCGAGAGAACCTTCCGGCGTCCGCGGAACGGCGGCTCCGGCAAGGAAAGAACTTTCCTGTCGAGCGATTCCGGCGGCTCAGGTGCAGGGCTGCGGTGAATTACACTTTGCAGCTGGATCATATCGTGGAGCATACTCCGGCACTGAGTACACCCGGCAAGGTGGGAAAACAAATCCTGCGCCTCCCGGTCAGTCAGATCGCTGTCGAGGTGTCTGCTGATCTTCTCTTGATACTCTTCGCAGTTCATTCGTTCTTCCTTTCCCTGAAAAAGGGGGCCAATCGGGCAGCCAGCGCCTTCCTGGCTTTAAAGATCCTCGACTTGACCGCACTCTCCGTCAAACCGGTCGCGGCGGCAATCTCCGCGTACGATAGCTGGTTCTCCTCGCGCAATATCAGCACTTCACGAAATTCACCTTTGAGCTTGCCAAGAAGCTCCCGGACGATCTCCGTTGTCTCCTTCCCGGTCAGCAACGTCAGCGGTGTCTCGTCGTTCCACACGGTGTCATCGCCCGCCTCGATGGTATTCTTCCGTTGGCGCTGCATCATCAGTGCTTCGTTCCGGGCGATCCGGAAGAGCCATGGCCGAAAAGCCCCTGGAGTGACCAAGGAATCGATGCCATGGTACAACTTCAAGAAGGTTTCTTCCGCGGCATCTTCAGCTCGGGCCTCGTTCCCCAGTAGGCGGAGGCAGAAAGCGTAAATGGGCTGCCGATACCGTCTGTAAAGGAGCTCAAACGCCCGGGCGTTGCCCTTGCGGAGCTGGAGCAGTAACTGCTCATCTGTCTCTGGAGTCACTACGTTTTCGAGGCCTGGCACTATCATAGATGCAGGAATGTACGAAAAGTTGCCGAAGCGCTGGAGGAAAAATCGCGAGCGAGGTCTGGAGAATGGCGGGGATGTACCGGAAAACTGCGCTTCCCAAGACATGATCAAACATCGGTAACGGGAAGCCAGATGAGCTGTATACGTGATTGCACGTATTGATTTTCCCATGACGAAATGTGTTATATTTGTGTTACGAAGGCCCGCAAAACCATCCTTGTCACTGACTACAGAGATTTTTCAGAAATTTGTGGAGGGGAATATGATGAAGAGAATGCTGCCTGGTGTTCTGGCTCTTCTTCTCGCCGGGAGTCTGTTTGCAGATACCCTGCCTCCGACTCCTGTCGATCTGCAAGCGGAGCTTGTTCCCAGCCTCATTCCTGCCGTGGTCAAGTTGTCCTGGACCGCCCCGGCAGGGCCATGGGGCTACATTGTGTACCGCTCGGAGGGAGATTCCCTACACTTCAAGGCGATAGCGCGTGTCAATGCGACGGTGTACTACGACAATCTGTACTTCCCGCAGAAGGACCAGTACTACGCCGTAACCTCATTTGTGGTAGGCCCTGACATGCGGATCGTGGAAAGTTCCCGCAGCGTCGCCCTGCGAGTGCCCTTCGGGCCATCACCCACGACCGGACGGGGGATCATCGCCGGCAGAGTCATAGACGATACGACCGGCAAACCAATCCGATCCGTCGCAATTCGATTCTATCGCATGAGTCCAGGCGTTACGACGAAGATGGCGCCGTACGTCATCACGGATTCTCTCGGGCATTACAAGGCCTTGCTTGACACGGGTACGTACAAAATCCATGCTGAGCCCGCGCCCTACATGCCGCCGGGCCCCCCGGCATACGTCCCTGAATGGTACGATAATGTTGCGGAGATGTCCGCTGCGACATCCGTGATCCTCGGCGAGGGGCAAAACCTCACGGCGGATTTCGGCCTCAGCCGCTTCAAAGTTCCGGTGCGGCCGACAGGAGTCATCGCCGGGAGGGTTCTTGACGACGCGACACAAAAACCTATCGCCGGAGTTTCCATCCGCTTCTTCGGAAAGTATGTCGTCATGCCGATGGCCCCGCCATTCATGGATCCCGCATCGTCCGTCGTCTACCCGCCCGCCGTTCTGACCGATTCCCTCGGCGTGTACCAGGCACGGCTCGACACGGGTGTCTACCTCGTGAGGGCCGATGCACCGATGATGTCGGCATGGGTGGGCGGATACCAATCCGAATGGTTCGACAACGTGACCGATCCGGCGAAGGCCACCCCGGTCCACGTTACTCCCGGATCGACTTTTGCCGCAGACTTCGGGCTCAGCAAAATCGTCCCCCCGAGCGCGGTGACGATTGAAGGGAGGGTCACCGATACAGTCGGGAACCCCCTCGCCCGGGCCACGGTGGTTATCATGCGGACTCTCCAGGAGCTGGACCTTGCATCGGCGCTGACGGGCGCGATGTCCGGTCCCGATGATGAGAGCACGGATGTCGAAGCGGTCGGGTATTGCCGCGGTGTTCTCTGGAAGGGGCTTACGGATTCCCTCGGACACTACCGCGCAAAGGTCCTGAGCGGACGATCGTACATTGCGCTCGCATCAAAATGGGGATACCTCCCGGAGTACTATGATAACAAGCGCAATCCCACGCTTGCCGATGTTATCGTTGCCGATGGGAACAAAACGGGGATTGACTTCTCGCTTGCGCTGAACCTGATGCTGAACAACAGCGTCAGCGGACGAGTGCGGGACTCTCTTGGAAATGGCGTCCCATCGCGCGTGGTGTTGATCCCGGCGCAGCCGTGGGGATTATTCCTCAGAATGGTTCGGTTCGGACACACCGATGCTCAGGGAGCCTATACCATCAGTGATGTGAAACGGGGGAATTACTTCGTTCTCGCGGTCCCGTTCGGCGGTTACGCGCCGGCGTTCTACAAAGCCGGTGCGTATGGTGTGATGCACTGGCAAAAGGCGGATACCGTGAACGTCAGCGGGGATATCGCGGGGATCGATATAGGAGTCGTGAAGATCAAATCTGTCGGCCTTGCCACGCTGACAGGACGCGTTAGTGGCACAAACGGAGCATCTCTGCAGGGTGCCCGGGTATGTGCAACTTCGCCGACGGGAGAGGTTGTGGGCTTCGGTCTCACGGATGTCAGCGGCGGGTACACCATCGGAGGGATCGCGGAAGGAACTGTGGATATCACGGCAGATATGGATGGATACGCTTCGAACCAGCGATCAATCACGATATCCTCCGGGAAATACTCCATCGCTGTCGGCGATATCGGCCTGACGTCGGTTGTAACGGGAGTGCAGGAGAAGGCGATCATCCCGACTGCATATCAACTCCATGCGAACTATCCGAATCCATTCAATCCGACCACAACGATCGTCTATGATATGCCCCTGGCGGGCCCGGCGACGCTGAGAGTGTACAATGTGCTTGGGCAGGAGATTGCGACTCTTGTGAACGGCGTTGTCCCTGCGGGGAGGAATGCGGTTGTGTGGAACGGCACGGACCGATCGGGAAATAGTCTGGCCAGCGGGGTATACCTCTACCGATTCAGTGCGACGAATGCCGGCGGCAGAGTGGTGTTCACGCAGGTGCGGAAGATGCTTTTGATGAAATGAACTCGCAGGGTGCGGGGTCGTGACGGAGGTCTCTCTCTTCTCCAGCGGCTTTGGGAAGAGGGAGGCCTCCCTTCTTTTTTGAAAAGGGATCCGCACCGCTCGCCGGCGGAGTGGAACGGCTCCATCACGGAAACTGACGATTCTGGACGGGTGAAGGAGAGCTTGTCGGACAGGGTTATGATCTGAACGCTGAGGTGTGCCGGCAAAGCGACCGGCAGGCGCTATTTCTGACGGAATTGCTCGTAGACCGTCCGCTCACCCACGGCAATAGGAATCTGGTGACGCTCGGCTTGTTCGTGATCCCTCGCTGAAAGAACCACGAACTCGTGAGACCCCCGATGGGTATAAACCTCTGCGACAGGGTGGAGAATGCACGCAACGATTCTTTCGACGATCGCATCCGCTGTCAAGACGCCCTCAATCGGTGGAAGGCTCACGCCGCGCTCCTCTGCGATCTTCTTGATGACCGGTCCTGAAGCGGAGAACATTGGCAGCATGGGGGCTCCTTCCGTCACGCTAGCCCATTCTGTCAGGACGCCGGCTGGGATGACCACGCTCGCGTGGATGCCGGTTTCAGCGAGCTCCAGCCGGAGAGCATGGGTAAACCCGACAACGGCGTGCTTCGCCGCAACGTATGCGCTGTTGAACGGGAAACCAATCTTGCCCGCCATACTGGCGAGATTGATGACATGTCCGCTTCCCTGACGTCTCATCTGCCGCAGGGCGGGCCGCGTTGTGTACCAGAGCGAGAAGACATTGACGGCGAACATGCTCTTGATCATCTCGTCGGTCGTCTCCTCGACGCTTGCCAAGTGGCCGCGGCCTGCATTGTTCACAAGGATATCGAGCTTTCCGAACTCCCGTAGCGCTGTCGCAATCAACTCTTCGGCCTGCGGGCGATCGGTGACGTCACACTCGACGGCAATGACCTTCGCGGAGAACTCTGCTTCTGCGCGGGCCGTCGAGGCGACCTGCTCGAGCAGCTCCCGCCGTCGCGCCGCAAGAAGAACGCTGACCCCCTCCCGCGCCAGCCGGTGCGCGAGGGCTGCCCCGATGCCGGACGATGCGCCGGTGATGACGGCAACTTTCCCTTGAAGCATGACGGAACCTCTGCGATGGTGGGTGAATCGTGTCCAATACGGCACCGGGATACGGATGGCTTTCAGGCAGCCGGCCTTGGACTGCCCCCCGCCGTTCATTGGGAAGAATAATCTGCGGGGCCACTACCGTACATCCGTGCCGGTGGCTTGGGGAACCCCTCCTGGTGAGCTGGCTTCCTGTGCGATGGCGTCACGCAGTGACCAGGTTTGTCCCACGGAGTCAAGAACGATCCGGTCGGGAGTCGATGCCGAGGCTTTCTTCAGCCGCTCGATTGGTTCGGACGTCGGTTCTTCGCTCTGGATGAATGTGCTCCAGTGGATCGGCAGGATGTAGTGCGCCCCCATCTGGGTTGCCATAGCAAGGGCCTGTTCCGGATTGGCGTGATTGTGAATCCACGGGTCGTATGCACCGATTGGCATGAGTGCGAGGTCAACAGACGTTACGGTCTCGGACACGCGTTTGAACATTTCGTGATACGAGGTGTCGCCGCCGAACACAATATTTTTTCCTTGCCGCGAGAGGAGGTAGGCGTTGTAACTCCGTCCATCGCGGTTTCCGCGTGAACGGTCCTGCTCCCACGGGTAGCGCCAGCCGAAATGCTTGACCTCGAACGCCTCAACACGCAAGTCGCGAATCTGCGTCCATTTCCCCCAGTCGAGTTCGTAGACGGTCTGAAAATCCAGGTCCTCAATCACGTCAGCGGTGTTCTTGGCCATGATGACGGGTATCTTCCGGTTGAATTTCTTCAACGACGGAACGTCCAGGTGGTCCATGTGGGCGTGGGAGAGGAGGATGAGGTCGATCGGAGGAAGCTGTTCGATCGACAAAGCCGGCGAGACGAGTCTTTTCGGACCGATGGTGAAAAGGCCGCCAATGGTCAGCCCGATCCTCTCCGAGAATACGGGATCGGTGATGATGTGCAAGCCGTAGAAGTTGATGAGCACAGTCGAGTGCCCGATCCAGGCGGCGGTGATCGTTCCGTTGTCCCAGCTGGAGGGATCGGGGCGAAACTCCGGGGTCCGCACGGGGTCATCGTTCGCGATTATTTCCCAGCGGCTCCGACGCTGGCGTGACTCCTGGGCGAGAAGGAACGGCGCTGAGGCTAGGCCCAATCCGAGGGTGCTCAAAAATCGGCGGCGGGAAGACATATGGCTGGATGCACCTGTTGATGGAGTATCGATGAGCTTCTTCTTGAACAAGGAATTCATGCTTAAGATTCCCTGAGCCAGTCCTGTGCCGCCGATTCGCCCGCCACGTAGCCGGTCGAAAACGCCGCTTGGAGGTTGTATCCCCCGACGGGACCTGCAATATCCAGCAATTCTCCGCAGAGGTAAAGCCCCCCCATTTTGCGGGAAAGCATCCGGTGGGGGTCGACTTCCCCAAGGGCGACACCGCCTGCGGTGACCTCTCCCCGGTCGAGAGGGATGGAGGCGACCGTCCCCATCTTCCAGGACTTGAGGAGGCGGGTGATGGATCGCCGGGTGTTCCGAGTCAGGGTATGCCCCCGGAGGGCGGCATCAGCACCGATCGAGCCAAGAAGCCCCGGCACCATTCGGTTGGGGAGCCATGCCTCGAGAAGCGTACCGATCATCTTCCCTCTGTTTGACTGGACAAGCAGAGTCAACTCATCATCCAGCACTTCGAACTCCCGCGCAGGGAAGAAGTCGAATTCCACGGTGACAGTTCCCCGCTCCGCAGCGACGGCCGCCGGGCGCGAGAGTTCGAGCGCGGCTGGACCGGAGATGCCCTCGTGCGTCAGGAGAACATCGTCATCCCACGATGCGAGCTTGCGGCCGTTGGAATGCACCGACAACCTTCCACCGCGAAGTGCGATCCCTCTCCAGGCAGAGGGAAGAGGCGGCCGAAGGGCTATTGGCGCAAGAGCAGGGCGGATCGGGACAATCGTGTGTCCGAGCTCCTTTGCCCAGCGGAATCCATCGCCGCTCGTTCCGGTTTTCCGGTATGACGCGCCGCCCGTAGCCAGAATGAGGTGCGAAGATGGAACTGCCTCTCCGTTGGCCAGAATCCCTGTGACATGGCCGTCTTGCGCTTCAATGGAAGTTACCGACGACCCCAGACGGACCGTGACAGAGTTCGGCTTGAGGTGCGTTTCCAGCACGGCAACAACGTCCTTTGCGGTTCCCTCGAGCGGAAAGACTCTCCCGTTCTCCCGCGTCGCGGTTTTGACACCCGCATTCTCCAACAGCCGGATCACGTCACCGTTGCTCCAACGGTGAAGAGCGGGTTTGAGAAACCGTGCCTCCGCCGGGAGGAACGCCCGAAGGAATTCCTCCATCGGTCCGGCATGAGTGCTGTTGAATTTCCCACCGCCGGAAATGAGAAGCTTGATGCCCAGCTTCCGATTGCGCTCGAACAGGACGACCGGCGCTCCTAGAGAGGAAGCCCGCCAGGCCGCCAGGAGCCCGGCGCCGCCACCGCCAACTATGAGAATGGGATTTCTGGGCGCAGTCATGAAGGAAAGTACAGAACATCGGCCTGAACTCCAAGTCAGGATCACGACGGTCTGTAACCCGCACAAGCAAAGCCCGCATAACCGATTACTTTCGAATTTGCATCATCTCATTGAAACGTGTATTTTGATGGTGTATTCATCCAGGGAGGTCTTGCCATGAAAAGCATCCGTGAGTCTCTGAACGGCGTCGGGCGGGCAGCGGCGTCCGGCTCGAACAACGTCATGGAATTCATCCGGGCGGCGGAGAAATTCATGTCGGCAGGGAAGTATGCGTTGGCTCTTGACCAGCTTCTTCTTGCGCAGAAACTGGAACCGAAGAACCAGTATATCGGCGCGATCATCGAACGCGCAGAAGCTCTGCGTGCCGGGACCGGGAGTCATGGCAAGCAACATAACGCATCGAACGATCCCGGACGTTTCCTCAGCGTCACAGTCGGGAAGGAGTTTGAGCACGGGGTCAGACAGCCCGGGGAGGAGGCAGCCCTCACACCCCAGGAAACGCGTGCAAGAGTTCTCCATCTGGTGGAAAGCGCCGATGCCTTACTCGGACGAGGTCAGAGTGAGAATGCATTCGAGGCGCTCATGAAGGCATACCTGCTCGACCCGGTTGCCCCTGAGGTAATCGCATGCGAGGGGAAGGTGCTTCCCGTATGGGAGCTTGCCAGAAAACAGCGGGGAATGGGTACTGCACGACTGTCCGACCAGCAACGGAAGGATCTTCTCAAGGGAAAGACGGAAACCGAACGGAGCGAAATTGAGCGAGGTCTCTGGCCGGGCACCTCTTCGGGCAAAGGGACCCCTGGCGAACACAACGAGCCGGAGGACCCGTTTGCCACTTCGCGGCGGAAAAGATAGGTTTCTGGTTGTTTCCGGTTTGACACGGTGGCCGTAAGGGGGGAGTTGACGCAGGTCAGACCCTGTTAACTCTGTCACAACACTCCAGTGTCGCGCTCTGTACTTTGTGCATGGGGGAAAAGACCATGCACAAATCTGACCAAAACACAACGATCGCTCAAGCCGTCACCGCCGCAACCGCAACTCATGGCGGAAACGTAACTGCCATCATCCGCCGCGCCGAACAGATGATCGCCTCCGGCGACTATTCGCATGCACGGCAATACCTTGCCGAGGCATGGACACTGGACCCGGGAAATCCGTATATTCCAGCGATAGGTGAACGGATTTCACTCCTCCAGAAAATGTCCCGTCATGAATCTTCAAGGATCGGGCAGATCGAGGGGAGTCCACGATATCTCTCCATTTCCGTGGGGAAGGAATTACCCGGTGGTGTCAAGCCGGCCGGGAATGAAGTACCCGCAGCGGATGAGGAACTCCAGACCCGGATCCGGCGCCTGACAACAGTGGCGATCGACCTCTTTGAGCGGGGATCCAACGGCCCGGCACTCCAATCGCTCATGAAAGCGTATCTGCTTGACCCCATGCACCCCGATGTCATGGCCTGCGAGCAGAAGCTCCTGCCGGCCTGGGAGGCGTTGAGAAAGCAGACTGCAGGACTCGATCTCCATGATGCTTTCTTGAATGGTGACATGCCCGGCGGAGCGGCAGCCGCTGCACTGCGGTTCGCTGCAGAGTCCAATGCTGCCGTAGGTACTTCAGCCGAACCGCCGTCGCCCGGCGCACTGCCACCAGCCCTTCAACGAAGGCTGGATGCGCTGAAGCGCCTGAAGGAGGCCGAACGGATCAACCATGAAGGGGAACTGTGGCGCGAGGCTTCCGGGTCTCCTGGGCCCCCGGAGCGGCGCAAGATTCCCGACTGAGAAACCAAAACGCAACATTTCCCCCACATTGAAATCCCCCACGCTCACTTTCTTCTTGTTCCTCCTCGCTCTCGATCCAGCGATCTCCTGGAGCACCGGGGCTTATGAGCTCCGCGGGACCGTTCGTGATTCCGTCACGGGTGAACCGCTTGCATCTGCGAACGTCAGGGTAGCTGCCTCCACCCGCGGTACCATCGCCAACGTGAACGGTCGTTTTGTCCTCCCACTGGATCCCGGGACGTACAGGGTAATCATCAGCAGTATCGGCTACCGGCCGGATACACTCGCGATCGACCTGACGGGAAGCCTCGTCCGGGACGTGATGCTCCAGCCTTCCGAGATTGTGCTCCCCGAGATCGTCGTTACCTCTGAAGATCCGGCGATCGAGATCATCCGCCGGGCAATTGCCAACAAGAAACGCTGGGCTGACCGGCTCTCCTCGTATGAGCTGGAGGCATTTACCCGACAGACGATGTGGCGCGACACCGCCATTGCAGCGATCAACGAGTCGTATACCCGGGGGTACTGGCAGAAAGGTGACACACTCCGGGAAATCGTCAAGCAGAAACGGCAGACCGCGAACATGGGGGCGGAACAGAATTTCGCTTCCGTCGGCAGGATCCTGAACTTCAACGAAGAGAGGGTGCGATTTCTCGGGTATTCGTTCGTCGGTCCGACGGCAACGGATGCACTCGAGTATTATGACTACAAGCTTCTTCGGACCCGGACGGTGGGCGGGCTGGAAACCTACGAGATCCGGATGATCCCGCGCACGAGGTCCATTCCACTATTCGCGGGGACCGTGAACATTGCAGGAGAGTCCTACGCGCTCATAGGCGTCGATGTCGAGCCGAACGAAGCGTTCCTCATTCCGTTCATCAAAGACCGAAAGCTCCGGTACCGGCAGCAGTTCTCCTTCTATGATCAGCAGTTCTGGATGCCCGTCGATATCCGGATCGAAGGGGCCTTCACCATCGGGGTTGTCGGGCTGACAATGCCGCGCATCGCGATTGAGCAGACGTCGGTGATCTATCAGTACAGCATCAACACGCCGATCCCCGACAGCATCTTCCAGAAGCCACGGTTGACTGTTGATTCGGCCGCATGGCGTTACGATTCCACATTCTGGACAACCACCGCAGTACTGCCGCTGAACGTTCAAGAGCAGAAGGCGTACGCTTCCCTGGATAGTACGCAATCTCTGGAGGTCCAGTTCCGGCCGGGTGGAGTGACGGCCACACTCGGTGGAGGCGGAGAAGAACTGGGATGGATACTGGACATTCTCGACGTTTCATTCAATAGAGTGGAGGGTCTCCATCTTGGCGCGCGATACAATCTCGACAGGAAGATTCCATGGCTGTCCGTGAAGAGCGGGTTTGCCTATGGCTTTTCGGATAAGCAGACGAAGTATTTTCTGGGCATGACAGTGTACCAGGGGTCCCAGAGAGCATTGGGCGTAGGTGCCGAGGTCTACCGGCGCCTAGATCAGAGGCCGGACCATGGCTACTTCGAGGCACTTTTCAACAGCTTGACTTGCCTCCTGTCGCGCAACGACTATCGCGACTACTATCAGAGCGACGGCGGGCGGGCGTTTGTCGTCGGATCGCCTCTCCCCAAGGTGCGCATGGAGTTTTCATTTGTGGCCGAACAGCACCGATCAGCCAGGCAGAACACCGACTACAGCTTTTTCTCGCGTTCGCGATCATATCGGCTCAATCCGCCGGTCGTGGAAGGGAATCTGCGGAGCCTGCGGCTCGATCTGCGTCTGGGCGGTGAACAGGTTCCTCTTGACCTGGTATCACAGGACCGGGTCATTCTCTCTATCGAGCATTCTCGCCCCTCGCTCGCCTCCAGCGCCTTTTTCTTCACCCGTTATGATGCGGTGGGCAGCATGACTTTTCCCACGTTTGGCGAGGATTTTCTCTTCAGGCCTTCGTTGAAGGTCCGGGTGGGAGCTGGAACGGCCACAGGAGATGTGCCGCCGCAGCGTTGGTTTGATCTCGAGTCAAGTTCCAGCGGCGTTGGCCCCTTCGGTGTGATGCGTGCAATGTCGGTGAAGGAGTTCTCAGGGACCGGCTATCTTGCGTTCAACATCGAGCACAATTTCCGCACGATACCCTTCCTTCTGCTGGGTGTCCCCTTCCTCTATGAAGCCGGGATCGAGTTCCTTGTCCATGGGGGGGCTGCGCGCACGTGGAGCCATAACGCCGTCGTGCCACAGACCACGGATGGCTGGTACTACGAAGCCGGATTCGGAGTCAGCAGGATTCTCGATCTCCTTCGTGTCGATTTCACGTGGCGGCTCAGCCAGCCCCGCCGATTCGCCATCACCGTTGCTGTGGCGGGGATCCTTTAGTCGCATTGCCTGAACTCCACACCGATCCAGGGTGTTTACAGATCCATCGAGTGAGCATGAAAAAGATCCTTGTTATAGGCGCAAGCGGTTACGTGGGGGGACGGCTTGTCCCGCGCCTCCTCGTCGCAGGGTACGCCGTTCGTTGTCTTGCACGTGATCCGCGAAAGTTGGACGGAAGGAACTGGGAGCACGTTGAAGTTGTCCGGGGGGATGTCTTCGACGGAGAGTCCGTTCTGCGAGCCGCGCAGGGGTGCGATGTGCTGTACTACCTTGTCCATTCCATGGGCGAAGGGGAGAGCCATTTTCAGGAGCGGGACCGGACAGCCGCAAAGAATACCGCAGATGCCGCGGGGGCAGCGGGGGTGCGTCGTATCATATACCTGGGGGGACTCGGGAAAAGGTCGTCGGATCTCTCGCCGCACCTGAGGAGCCGGAACGAGGTGGGAGTGATTCTGGCCTTGGGCTTGGTGCCTGTGACGGAGTTCCGTGCGGCAATGATTATCGGTTCAGGAAGCGCGTCATTTGAGATGATGCATTCGCTCGTGAACCGGCTCCCTGTGATGACGGCGCCGAAATGGGTCTCCACGCGCTCCCAGCCCATTGCCATCCGGGACGTTCTCCGGTACCTTATCGACTGTCTGGATATCCCTGCATCGGAGGGGAAGGTCATCGACATCGGGGGTCCGGATATTGTTACCTACAAGGAGATGATGGAACGATTCGCACATCACCTGAACCTGAAGCGTGCCATTCTGGTTGTCCCCGTTCTCACTCCGCGGCTTTCCTCTCTCTGGATCAATCTCGTGACGCCCATCTCCGCTTCGCTCGCCCGGCCGCTCGTGGAAGGGTTGAAGTCCGAAATGGTGTGTGAATCAGATCTGGCGAGTCGGCTCTTTTCCTTTTCTCCTCTCACGTTTGATGAAGCCGTGGCTCTGGCGTTGCAGCGGATTCGCGATCGGAAGGTTGAGACGCGGTGGAGCAACGCATCCGTGGAGAAGGAGGCGGAGAGCAATGATCCGTCGGCGATGGTCCAACTTCTGTCGGATGTGCAGCGTATCAATGTCCGGGCGACACCGGAGACCGTCTATCGTGTGTTCACCGGGATCGGCGGGGGCAACGGATGGTACTATGCCGATGGTCTCTGGAAGATCCGGGGATTCATCGACAAGATAATCGGCGGTGTGGGACTTCGGAGGGGCCGTCGTCACCCGGATGATCTCGTGCCTGGTGATGCACTGGATTTCTGGCGGGTAGAATCCGTCGTCCCGGGCCGCTCATTGGTGTTGCGGGCAGAGATGAAAGTTCCGGGGAGGGCCTGGCTGGAGTTCTCCGTTCAAGCTGCCGGTCCAGGCCGGTCGATCCTGACGCAGGTAGCCAAGTTCTACCCACGCGGCGTCTGGGGACTGCTCTACTGGTATGGGGTCTATCCGCTCCATTTGCTCGTGTTTCGAGGAATGGCTCATGGGATTGCCGGGAAGGCTGAGGCGAACCGGTAGCAGAGCGCACTTTGGAAGTACGTAGCGTTTTGCGTATATTGATAATTTAGTTACGCTTCGG
This sequence comes from Bacteroidota bacterium, assembly GCA_036848195.1. Lineage (GTDB taxonomy): Bacteria > Bacteroidota > Ignavibacteria > UBA10030 > UBA6906 > DAIUKN01. The sequence goes on along the minus strand of DAIUKN010000019.1, from coordinate 101 downwards.
AATTCTTAGGGAATCGGATGGATCGAAGGGAAGACATACGGAATATTGCGATTATCGCGCACGTTGACCATGGAAAGACCACTCTGGTGGATGAGATGCTG
>DAIUKN010000018.1:0-14557 GCA_036848195.1 Bacteroidota bacterium | reverse complement strand
CCCAACGTATTATAGACGCGCAATGCAACGACCGATTGCTCTGGAATCGTGTACGAAATACTTGTTGTTGGATTGAATGGATTCGGATAATTCTGTTCAAGCCGGAATACCAGCGGCAGATCGTGTGAATCGGTTTTCACGGCAGTTGGAAGGTACTGCACCCTCCCGATGATCCCTTCATGCGTAATGTAAAACAGGCTGCCATCCGCGCCAACTTTGATATCCACCACCGATCCCAGTCCGCTCCCGAAATTCCTGACACTGCTGTCTGCGAGGTTCATCACGTTTATCCATCCGTTGATGTAGTCGCCAAAGAAGTAGTCGCCCACGTAGGAAGCCGGGAACTGGCTGTTCGGTGGATTGTAGAATGCCCCGCCCGCGATGGCGTTGCCCGCCGACGTCCCGCTCCCATGCGGATAGGCAAAGACGGGGCCCTTGTACGCAGGATTGGTTGTGTAGCCCTCCGTGGCAGGCCAGCCGTAGTTCGCACCCGCTGCACCGACGTTGATCTCTTCCCAGCTCGAGTTGCCGACGTCGTTGATAAACAGCGTCCCCGTGCCGGGCCCGAAGGCAAACGTGAAAGGATTGCGCAGACCGAAACACCAGATCGCCCTGTTTCTTCCCGTTGCCGTTAAGGCAAACGGATTGTCCGGGGGGATGCTCCCATCAGGGTTGATGCGCAGGATCTTGCCCAGGAGATTTGTCAGCACCTGGGCATTGGCAGGGTTCGCGTTCTCGCCGGCGGCGATGTAGAGCTTCCCGTCGGGCCCGAAGTGAAGCGCTCCTCCGTTATGGTTTGTCGCCCCGCTGAGATCGTCCAGATCAAGAAGGACCGTCTCGCTCCCTGCGAGCGCCGTATCGCCGCTCGCAGTGAAGCGGCTCACGCGATTGTGCGTGGCGGGGGTTCTCGAAGTATAGTAGAGATAGACATAGCGGTTGGTTGTGAATGCCGGATCGAAAGCAACGCCGAGCAGGCCCCGCTCGCCCGACGAATCCACAGGCAACAGAACGAACGGTTTGGCAAGGAGCGTTCCGTTCTTGACAACGCCAAGAGCCCCACCTTGCCGGCAGACGAAAAATCGGCCATCAGGTGCGAAATCCATTGCTGTCGGGTTTGCCAAACCGCTAGCGTAGGTTGTCCCGGTGAAGCCCGTAGGAAATGTTGCCGGAATAGCGGATGGGCTAAGGGCGATCAGGAGCGTGAGAAGTGCTCCCGCACTTATGGTTCGAACAAAAGAGCTGCTCTGGCCAGGAACATGATTCACGGTTTCTCCTCCCTGATTCTCAATAGCAATAATATACATGTTCGCAAATTACTATCAACAGGGATATCTGGCAGATGGCAGGATTTACATAGATGGGTAACTTTCCTGAAAATCGGGTTTGATTGACCGAAACTGGAGCAGTCCGAGGGTGTTGAATTCTTCCGTTACTTGTTTTTCTCAGTTGCAATTCCTACGTTTTCTATACCATCCTGTTCTTCCCCATAGCTCCATTTCGAGGGGAAAAAACGTCGGATCGCTGACATCGCATCCACCTCCTTCCCGGGCAGTCAGCTCTGGATTCTCCTCTCGAAGGCGCGAAACTACCAATATCCAACAGAAGGAGTGTTCCTCATGGAAGCTGCAAGTCCTGCAACACCGAAGCCTGCAACCCTGACCATTAGCGATAATCGGACAGGGAAGAAGTATGAGATCCCCATCGAGAACGACACCATCCGTGCGACGGACCTCCGTCAGATTAAGGTGAACGCCGATGATTTCGGGATGATGACGTACGACCCGGCCTTCATGAACACCGCAGCATGCCGGAGCAAAATCACGTTCATCGACGGCGACAAGGGGATTCTCCGCTACCGCGGCTACCCCATCGAGCAACTCGCTGAAAAGTGCTCGTACCTGGAAGTCGCATACCTTCTTATCCACGGCGAGCTCCCGACGAAGGCGCAGCTCGAAGATTGGGGCAATCATATCACGACCCACACCTTCGTCCATGAAAACATCAAGAAGTTGATGGATGCATTCCATTACGATGCTCATCCGATGGGAATGTTCGTCAGCACACTCGCTGCACTCTCCACCTTTTATCCCAGCGCCAAGAAGATCGCCGATCCCGAAGAGCGGAAGCTGACATTCTACCGTTTGATCGGGAAGGCCCCGACGCTCGCCGCGTTCGCATTCCGTCACAGCGTCGGCATGCCCTACGTGCATCCCGACAACGAACTCAGCTACGCGGGCAATTTCCTGAGCATGATGTACAAGATCGCGGAGCCGAAGTACAAATCGAATCCCGTCCTTGAGCGTGCGCTGGATGTTCTCTTCATCCTGCATGCTGACCATGAACAGAACTGCAGTGCGAACGCCATGCGCGGCGTCGGAAGCTCGCAGGTCGATCCATACAGCGCCGCTGCCGCGGCGGCGGCTGCCCTCTACGGCCCGCTCCACGGCGGCGCCAACGAGGCGGTCCTCAGAATGCTGGACGAGATCGGCACCAAAGACAAAATTCCCGCATTCATCAAGGAGGTCAAGGAAGGCAAAGGCAAATTGATGGGCTTTGGACACCGCATCTACAAGAACTACGATCCGCGCGCGTCCATCATCAAGCGCCTCGCCGACCAGGTCTTCGAGGTGACGGGCCGAAACCCCAAACTCGACATCGCCCTAGAGCTCGAGCGCATCGCCCTGCAGGACGACTACTTTATCAAACGGAAGCTCTATCCCAATGTCGACTTCTACTCCGGCCTGATCTACCAGGCCATGAAGTTCCCGGTCGACATGTTCCCCGTCCTCTTCGCCATCGGCAGAATGTCGGGGTGGCTCGCCCAATGGCAGGAGATGTTGCTCGATCCGGAGCAGAAGATCGCCCGGCCGAGGCAGGTTTACCTGGGCTCCGACCAGCGGGAAGCATCCATGCTGAGCCAAAGGTCCTGAACATCCACCCGTCACACACACCGGAGTCCGGCACGTGCGTGCCGGACTCCGTCATTCTATGACCCCGAGACATCTCCGTATCCTGCAGACATGCTTCTCCCGTTCGTGGGGAGGACTGGAAATGCAGGCCCTCGAGGTCTCCATCCAGCTCCAAAAACGAGGCCACACCGTTCTCCTGGTCTGCCCGCCGGATTCACGCCTCGCCCGCGAGGCACAGCGTTCCGCGGTCGAAACCTGCCTCGCCGACATCCGGGGGTACGTGCATCCGTTGCTCGTCCTTCGGCTGTCCCGCACCATTCGAAAGAGCTTGATCGACCTTATTCACTGCCAGCTCTCAAAAGACATCGCAACGGTTGTCCCCGCGATGCGCCTCAGCGGTTCCCGGATCCCCATCCTTCTGAGCAAGCGCGTGGGCTCTTCGCTTTCAAAGAAGGATCCCTTTCACCGGCTCACCTACAGCCAGGTGTCGCGCATCCTCGCCATCTCGGAGGTCATCCACCGAAATGTCATCGACACGACACCTGTTGCCCCGGGGCGCGTTCTCACGCTCCACGACGCCATCGACACGAAACGGTTTTCCCCCGGGGCGGCCGATCGGCAGGCCATGCGCCATGCTTTTGGCGTCCGGGACGACGAGGTTCTTGTGGGATTCGTGGGACGCTTCTCGCCGGGCAAGGGGCACGAGGAGTTGATTGAGGCGGCGGACATCCTCCGCCACGACCACAAACGATTCCGCCTGCTTATCGTCGGCGAGGCGAGCTACGGAGAGGAGGGCTATGAGCGGACGATCCGAATGGCGAGCACCGCCCGCGGCCTCGACGACCTTGTCACCTTTGCCGGGTTCCGCGATGACATCCCCGCGGTGATGGAATCCTTTGACATTCTGGCATTCCCATCTCATGCCGAATCATTCGGCGTCGTGCTGATTGAGGGCATGGCGATGGAGAAACCTGCCGTCGCGACGAATTGCGACGGCGTGCTCGACATTGTCGTGGATGGCGTCACGGGAATTCTCGTTCACCCGCGAAATGCCGCGCAGCTCGCCTCCGGGATCTCCAGACTCATCGATGACCCGGTTCTCCGCGAGCGAATGGGAAAGGCGGGAAGGCGGCGCGTGCTCGAATTGTTTGATCAGCAGAAGCAGATCGATCGACTGGAAGAAATCTACCTGTCAGTCATGGCGGAGAAAGAGCGCCCGCACAACCTCTCCATCCGTCGCTGAAGGTATGATCCTCTCCTTCATCGCGCAGCATCCTGGGCCGCCAGGAAGGCCGATGACGTGACGATCCGGCCCACGGGATACTTGCCCAGCCATGGATCCCCCCACGGCGAGCGAAGGTAGAGCCAGTTGAGTCGCGAGTCCGCCCTGGCAGCGAAAACGGTGTCGGTTTCCACCTTCTGACGATACTCCCTCCGGAGGCTCGAATCTCTCTCGAGCATCTCCCGCCCCACCTTCTCCATGACGTAGGGCTCCGCGTACTCCTTCTGTTCGAAGATCGCATCGAAGAACCCCCACGCAACAAAGGAGTCCCTGCTCTCCGGTTCGAACAGATGAACCGCCACGTTCGCCGCCCGCTGGTCGCACGAGACAATGACCGAACCCCGGGGGTAGGTCCGGCTCTCCGTTAACGGGACGGCTCTATAGGTAACCCCATGACGACCTTCGAACGGCCGCGTCTGCCACTGGGCGTCGGTAAATCGATACGACTCCACCTCGAGCGTGAGGGGACGGGCCAGCCGCCGGATACTGAGGCCGTGAAGTTTCAGGATCCGCGGTGCAAACTCCCACTCGGGCGAAAGAATGTACGCAAACGGTACTCTGACGGAGTCCGCAATGGTGATCTGATCGTAGAATGGGATCATCACCCTGTCGGGCTCGCCGGTGTACACGGTTCGCTCCCCTCCGGACAGCTCGCTCTTCACCTGCACAGAACGGATTGCCAGGAATTCTGTCATCCGGCTCCCCGGACCGAGGCCGAAATTCAGTGGGACCGACGACTCCCCATCAGTGTGCCGGCCCCGCCGCACGACTTCACTATCGGCTGCAGCAAGAACGCGCGTGAGGGCCCCGACATCTGCGCCCACACTCCCGATCGCGCCCCGCAGGAAGTGATAGGTCGCCTCGACCCTCGTCCTGTACGCTTTCAGCATGTGGGTCTCAATCAGGAGCGCGGGTCTGTTCTGCAGAGCCGCATAGCCGGTTGAAAACCGGGGCGGCGCCGCACCACCGCTCAGCCCCTTTGCCAGATCATGGTCTTCCCGCGGGAAGACGTACGTGAAGACCTTGTGCCCCGAGGCTTCCACCGCATGGAGCGTTTTCGGGAGAAAGGCGCCGCTCAACCACGCACTCACGCCGCGATCGATGTTCGGCCCGAGCTCCATCGTATAGGTCACATCGTACTGGAAGTCGATACCATCGGTGACGTGGCAGTCGATGGAGAGGTCGGGGAGCCACCGGTTAAACAGCGTCAGGAAGGCACGCATCTCAGGCGCGTCGGCCTTCATGAAGTCCCGGTTGAGATTCAGATTCTGCGCGGTGACGCGCCAGCCTGTCTCTGCCGGACCGTTCTGATTGATTCTGTTGTACGGTCCAAATCTCTCGTGCCCGTCGACGTTGAAGATGGGAATGAAAAGCAGAACGGCATGATCCAGAAGGGAGCGAAGGCTTCCCGTAATCACGATCTCGCGCATGAGCCTCTGGCTGGCATCTTTCCCGTCGATCTCCCCCGCATGGATGCCGCTCTGAATGAGGATGACGGCCTTTCCCTTCTGCCGGGCCTGCGCCGGTTCAAACGTGCGGTCCTGCGAGAGAATCATCAGGGGAAGGTCGCGCCCGCGCGCGCTCACACCGAACGAGATGAACTTCGCCAGCGGAGAGGCACCGGCAAGCCGCTTGCAGTAGGCGATGGTCTCGTCATAGCGGCCTGTCCTGAGAAATCCGCTTCGTTCGTAGGTAGTCAACCAGGTACTGTCGGCCGCGGGGCCGCAAACAGAAAGCTGCGCCGCCAGAACGACGCCGGCAAGGGAGAAGGAGGCTCGCTTCATGAGAAATCATGTTGTGAGTGTGGCGGACTGCGTTACTTTGCCCAGACAACGGTAATCCCGGGATTCGCGGCGCCCAGATCCTGATCCGGGAATGGACCGACCTCCGCTCTCAGCGCTTGCGTGTCCGCATCCAACAAACCGTACCGCTCGCCTTCGATTACGGCAAGGCATCGGCGGCGCTGACGGAAGAGGATGTTTTTCACGATCTCCTTCGTCGATCCGCCCTTCCCCGAGCTGCCATATCCGTGAATGATCTTCAGGACGCGGAGAGGATCGGAACGCCTGACATGGGCCAGCGCGTCAAGAATGTCACGTTCGACCGTATCGGGATGGCGCGGCGGGTGAGCGACATCAATGGTGTGGAGAGGGGAGTCCATTCCGTTCAATACGAATCATCAATTCTGAGTTGACAATTCATACGTCACAACGGGTTCTTTCGTCTCATCGGAACACACTTTCATCATCCTGAACGCAAACGGTTTCTCCACCGTTAGCGCCGGGAGAACCTGCGAAGCCTGAGGGAATTGCTCACGACACTGACAGAGCTGAACGCCATCGCTCCGGCAGCAATCATCGGATTCAGCATCCCGAAGGCAGCCAGCGGGATCCCGATGACGTTGTACACGAATGCCCAGAAGAGGTTCTGCCGGATCGTACCGACCATCCGCCGGGAAAGTTGGATCGCCAGCGGAATATCCGCGAGGTCACCACGCATCAGCACCATATCCGCGCTCTCCATCGCGATGTCCGTCCCCGTTCCAAGCGCGATCCCGACATCCGCCTGCGCGAGAGCGGGTGCGTCATTGATTCCGTCGCCCACCATGGCTACGATAGTGCCGTCCGCCTGGATCTCCCGGACACGGCGCGCTTTCTCCCCGGGGAACACCCCCGCGATATACTTCTCGATTCCCGCTTCTCCCGCAATCGCCGCTGCCGTTGCCTCGCTGTCGCCCGTCAGCATGATCACCTGCAGCCCCATGGCATGAAGCTCTCTGACGGCAGAGGCGGATGACGCCTTGACCGTATCGGCAATCCCGAAGAGACCGGCCACCGTGCCATCGACGGCAACGAGCACCGCCGACTTGCCCATATGTGAGAACCGCGTGGCATCCTGCTCCGCGTCGTCGATCTGGACTCCCGATTGCTTCATCAGGGCGATGTTCCCGATCAGGACAGCATGTCCTTCAACATCACCCTGCACGCCAAAGCCGGTCAACGAATTGAAGCCCGAAGGATCCGGCGCGGCAAGCGACCGCCCCTGGGCATACTCCGTTATCGCGCGCGCAAAGGGATGCTCGGACCGCTTCTCCAACGCTGTGGCGATCCGGACCAGTCTGACCTCATCAAACCCCCGCAGGGGTACCACATCAGTTACCGCAGGATGTCCCTGTGTGAGGGTCCCTGTTTTGTCGAGGATGATCGTCTGGACGGCGCGGGCCCGCTCGAGACTTTCCGCGTTCCTGATGAGCACCCCCATCCGCGCACCGACGCCCGTTCCCACCATGATTGCCGTCGGCGTCGCCAGGCCGAGCGCGCAGGGGCAGGCAATGATCAGGACCGCGATGAAATTCATCATGGCGCCAGCGAACCCCGCACCGGTCAGCACATACCACGAACAGAACGCCACGACTGCTACGCCGATTACCACCGGCACGAAGACCGAGGCAATCCTGTCCGCAAGCGCCTGCACCGGCGCTTTCGAACCCTGAGCCTCCTCCACCATCCGGACGATCTGCGAGAGGAGTGTGCCCCTCCCGACGGCCGTCGCGCTGAATTCCACGCTCCCGTTCCTGTTGACCGTTCCCCCGATCAGCCGGTCCCCTTCCTTCTTTTCCACGGGAAGGCTTTCGCCGGTCACCATCGATTCATCGACAGTCGTGCTCCCGTACCCGATGACGCCGTCCACGGGAATCCGCTCCCCCGGCCTGACCCGGACCCGGTCGCCGACGCCGACCTCGGAAATGGGGATCACAACATCATGCCCGTCGCGCACGACCGTTGCATTGTTCGGCTGCAGCGCAAGAAGTTGACGAACGGCGTCGGAAGCCCGGCGGCGGGCGCGAGCCTCGAGGAACCGTCCGAAGAGAATCAACGTGACTATCGTCGCTGCGGTGTCGAAGTAGACATGCGCGCCGGCGCGGCCGAGCAGCTCGGGAAACAGCGTCGCCGTGAGACTGTACAGATACGCCGTCCCGGTGCCAACCGCGACCAGCGTGTTCATGTCCGCAGTCCGGTGTCTGAAATTCGCGATCAGCCCGCGGAAGTATCTTCTCCCCGAAACGAAGAGGACTGGCGTCGCCAGAACCAGGAGCAGCGAGTTTGTCTGAGCCGGGGATAATGGGAACCAGGCCTGCGCGCCGGGGACCAAGCTCATCATGCTGACCAGCATGATGGGGACCGTCAGGAGGACGGCGAGCACGAGCTCGTTGCGGAGCGTTCGCTGCTCTCTCTCTCTCGTCGATTCTTCCGCTGCCGCCGTATCTCCTGCAGCCTCATCGGGCGGGGCGCCGAGCGCGTAGCCTGAGTCTTCCACCGCCCTCCGGAGACGGTCATACGTCACCAACCCGGGATCAAAGCTGACCGTCGCACGCTCGGTCGCAAGGTTCACCGCGGCTTCGGCTACGCCGTCGACCTTTTTCAACGCTTTTTCAACTCGCAGCACGCAACTGGCACAGGTCATCCCCTCGACCGGCAGGGTCATCGACCTTCGGTTGATCTCTTGGTTTCCGCTTATGGACAAGGGACCTCCTCTCCCCAGCGGGTGGTCACGCGACAACGGTGTACCCGGCTTCGGCAACTGCCTCCCGGATCCGTACCGGGTCAACCTTCACTTCGTCGTAGGCCACCTGCGCACTTCCGATCTTGACATCTTTAACTTCCAGGGCAGGGATCTTTCCCAGCTCCCTTTTCACGGCCACGACGCAATGGTGACACGTCATACCGGAAATCTTGAATTCTCTTTCTGTCATAAACTGTTCCCGATCCTTTCTCCACTGGAGAAATCTTTGCTGCGGACACGCCCGCACCACTCGCATTCTATAGGATGCTCCCCGGTGAGGCGGGGGGTCAGGGGTCATCAGGAATAATATAGAAACGACGGCCCCGACATGCAACGAGGTTCCCTTTGCGCTTTCGGCGAATCTTCTCTATCTTCTCCCAATGCGCTACGAAGAGCTCTTCCGGACCTTGCAGATTGCACTCGCTGCGCCTCCCCGCTCTGTTGTGTCCATCGAGGGCTTTCAGCGGGCGGCCGTCCTGGTACCGCTCATCCATTCGGTTGACCGAACCGAAGTACTGCTCACCCGGAGGACACATGACGTTGAAACCCACAAGGGCCAGATCTCTTTTCCTGGGGGGATGGTGGATGCAGGCGACCGGGATATTCTGCACACGGCACTCAGGGAGACGGAGGAAGAACTTGGTATAGAAGGAGCTGCGATTGCAGCTCTTGGGCTACTGGATGACCTGGCCACGCCCACCGGGTTCATCATCACGCCGGTCGTCGGGCTCTTCTCGAGCATGCCTCGCCTCAAGCCGAACCCGCGCGAGGTGGCCGAAGCTTTTTGCGTACCGCTCGATTTTTTCGCCGGAAGCGCGAACGTACGTCGGCAACGGCGGGAGTTTCTCGGTCGAGTCCACGACGTTTGGTATTACGACACGGAAAAGCACGTCGTGTGGGGAGCCACCGCCGGGATCATCCGGTCACTGCTGAAGAGGATGGGAAAAATAGAATAGCCACAGAGTGGATTGTTCTCTGTGGCTATCGACAAACACCGCACCCGATTTCTCTACCCTGCCATCGCAAAATCGGTTGGGACGAAGGTCTTCCCCACTGCATACCCCCGTACCTTTGCGTACTCCTTGAGCGCGTCGAACAGAAGCACCCGGGCGCGGTGGAGACGGGATCGAACGGTGCCAATGGGGATCTCCAGGGCAGAGGCGATTTCCTCGTACGGAAGATCCTCAACGTCCCTGAGGATCACGACGCTCTTAAACTTCTCCGGAAGGGACGCTATTGCACCTGCGATGTCGTCGTCAAACATCTCACCGTCAACCTTCTTGCGGATGTCATCCGGTCCGATGGTCTCGCCGTTAACCATCTTGTAATGCGAAACATGTTCGTCGTACTCCACAATATCGGGGAGTCGTTTCACCCGGCGGTACTCGTTGATATAGGTATTGCGCATGATCCTGTAGAGCCATGCCTTGGCGTTTGTCCCGGCCTCAAACTTGTCGAAGAACCGGAAGGCCTTCAAGAACGTCTCCTGGAGCAGATCATTCGCTTCATCTCTATCGCCGGTCATATATACTCCGTAGCTATAGAGCATCTCCATGTACGGGAGCATTTCTCGATTGAAGCGCTCTTGTCTGGAATTCTCGTCTCTTTTCATACGATCCATATGTTTTGGACGATTTGGTCGAATTGTGTAGAGACAATATACTATCTCCAAACGGGTTTGTCAAGACCTTGGTGACATTTTTTGTCACCTTTCTCATCATAGGATACGGTCGAAAACCTCAAAAAGTTGCAGTTTTTGCCGTTGTTTCCGAACACACTTGCGGGCCGACCAGAATCAACTGCGAAGCCGCCCCCAGGATCGCGGGGCGGCTTCACAGTTGATTCAAATCTGGGTTGCGGCTACTTGCCGGCCCCCGGACAGGATATACGCTCCATCCCTTTCTTTGCGTCTTCGTTTCTCGGATCGATCTTCAGCGCTTTCCTGTACTCTCCACAGGCTTCCTCCTGGAGCTTCTTGTTCCCCTCGTTATCGCCTTCGACTCGGGAGAGGACGAGCGACTGGGCAAGCCAGAGGTGTCCCATAGCGCTATTCGGATCGAGCTGGAGCGCACGGCGGAACTGGGTTGTTGACTCCTCAATCTTCTTCCGGTTGTCATCCTGCGAACCCTTCGGATCGAGCGTCTGCAGGACAGCTTGTCCCCAGGAGAGCCTTAGCGGAGCATTCTCGTTCCCCAGCCCCAGAGCCTTTCTGAACGAGTCAATGGAACGGTCATATTGCTTTGTCTGGAAGTAGTATGAGCCCATTTGCGCATGTGCTTCGGCTGCTTCCTTCCTGTACTTCTCCGGGTTCGCCGCGTACTGCTTCAGCACTTCCTCGTAATTCTCCTTCGCCTTGTCCAGTGAATCGACCGTCATATAGTAGCGCGCGAGCCAGAGCCGGCCCAGGAGGAAATCGGGTTTCAGTTCGATCGCCTTCAGGAGGAGTTCCCTTGCCCGCGCGTAGTTCTTTTGCGCCATGTACGACGCGGAGGCGTTCAGGTAGGCCCCGAGGGACTTCGGATCACACCCGATCTTCTTCTCGAACATTGCCGCAGCTTTCTCGTAGTCTTGCTTCTTCATGTACAGTGACCCAAGATTGTAGTAGGGATCACAGTTCGTCGAGTCTGCTGCAACCGCGGCCAGGAGCGCCTTGAGAGCTTCATCTTCCCTGCCTGCCGCCACCAGTGCGGTTCCGTACTTTGACTGATCTTCCGGCTTGAAGGCGTTTCTTCTCTGGAGCTCTTCATACGCCTTCAGCGCGCCTTCGTTATCCTTCAACTCAACCCGCGACTGCGCGAGGATGCGCCAGATGTCCGCGTTGCTTGCATCCATCTTCAATGTCCGCTCGGCTTCCTTTCCGGCCTCGGCGAAGTTGTCTGTCCCAAAGAGCGCCCGAGTGTACAGCACACCTCCCTCAACCGAACGCGGGTCAAGCGACGCGAATTTCCGGAGCGGAGAAACGGCCCGTGCATACTGTTTCGCGCGTAGCAGGATCTTCCCTTTGGCCAGAAGGGCTTCCGTGCTCACGGAGTCGATGCCGAGGATACCGTCGTACTCCTTAACCGCATCGTTGTAGTTCTGCGTCTTCTCGAATACCTTTGCCAGCTTCGTCCGGGTCGCAATATCCCTGGGGTTCAGCTCGATGGCCTTCTGGTAGTTCGATATGCCCAGCGGCGGCACCGGCTGCTTCATGTATGCGTCGCCGAGCAGGGAGTAGATGACGGAGCTTGCGCCGTCGTATTCTTTCGCCAGGGTCAGCATCCTGATCGAGGCATCCACTGAATCGGCCATCAGGAGTGCTTTCCCATAGACGGTCAGGATGACGGGGTTTTTCTTGGAGATCTTCTCCGCCTTTCGCAGGTACGCCAGCGCCCCCGCAACATCCTTTCTGTCCAGCATCGCCTGACTGAGCGCCGAAAGCGCATCCATGTTCTCATCGTTCAGTCTGACGGCCGTCTCCAGATAGGGAAGAGCCTCTGCAGTTTTGCCCCGGGCATACAGGATCGTGCCCAGCAGCCCGTTTACTTCGGCCGGTTTCTCGCCGGCTTTCAGCGCCACCTGCAGCTGCTGCAGCGCTGCCGTCGTGTCGCGCGAACCCAGGGCGACTTTGGCTTTGCTGAGAAAATCCTGCGCAACGGCGGCGCAGGTGAGACTGAGAGCAAGGATCACGACAAGGAAACGTTGCATGGTGCTATTTCACCTGATCTGATGTAAGTTGGACTAGCCGCACGGGCATGGTGACCGGAACAAGACCACCTTTCACTACGACCTTCTGCCCTGCCGCGCTGGTGAGGTATGAAATGAAGCCAAGACCAAGATCCCGGGAGACTTCCCGGCTATAAATATAGACCGGTGTATTGACCGGATAGTATCCCTGGAAAACGTATGCTTGAGCCGGCGAATAGTATTGTCCCGCCGGGCGCGCCGAGTCAGGCCGCCAGGATGGGCCCCCGAGCGATATCACGTTCAGGCGTTCCTCGAGGCTCTTCAGCCAGCTCAGCCCGACAATCCCCACAGCGTTCGGCGTTTTCGCCACATAATCGACGAGGTCTCCGCTGAACTTCATCGGCGTAGCTGACAACGCGAACTTGCGCCCGGCCAGAACGGCATTCCGGAACACTTCATTCGTGCTCGAGTTCACATCCCCGATCACAACATCGATCGGCGATCCTTTGACCTTCCCGGGCCACCTGGTCAGCTCGCCGCGAAAAATACTGTCCACCTGTCCCAGGCGCAGGTCCGAAAGGGGATTCGCCTTGTTCGCGATCACCGCCACCGCTGATTGCGCAACGTGGTACTCCTGAAGCGGGATCCTCGCAGCCGTAACCGCATCGCGCTCTTCCTTGTTCAGGGCGCGTGCGCAGATGATCATCCGAACGCTGTCGCTCACAAAATCGGCGATCGCCTCGCGCGCCTCCAGCGGCCGCAACGTGACTTTCGCATCCTTGTACTGGTCGAGGAATTCAGCGACCGCCATTTTCATCATGGGGACGAGCGATTCATCGCAGGCGATGACAAGCTCCCCCTTTGTAAGGGTGGTCGATCCCGGTTCACGGCCACAGCCCGCCATCACCAGGATCAGCAGCAGAGTCGCGAGTGTTTTCATAATCCTCTTCGCGGTTGCCGGAAATAGGTAACAACGAAACGATGCAACCCGTACAAAAACACCACCAGTCCGATCACCACCCGGTATTGTTCCGGGAAATTCCGCGGTACGAGCAGTCCGACCATGACCAGTACGCCGACCAGCATTGCGGCCGCAGCTGCAATCAGCACAACGAGCTTGAGCACTGCGAGCGGATCCATAGCATCCCGGGAAGAAACCGAGAGGGGAATTTCCTTTCGTCTCCTTTCCCCTCTCTCATGTACGCATCCCCGGCCTCCCGTGGGGGAGGCCGGTTCCGCTTACTTCTTGTCCGCGAGCCTGAACTTGAACGGCACCGACACCCAAACAGCTACCGGTCCGTTGTTCATGTAGGCGGGGGTGAAGACGAACTGCTTTGCCGCTTCGACCGCCGGTTCGTTGAAGATCTCGGCATCGCTCTTCAACACGACGACCTGTTTGGCCCTCCCTTCCTTATCCACCCAGATCTTCACCCAGACCTTCCCTTCCAGGCCAGCCCGCATCGCCAATTCGGGATACTTTGGCTCGACCTTCTTCACGACGACCGGCTCCTTTTCGACGGCCACAAAGTCCGCCGGCGGGGCATCATCATCGATCTTGATGTCCTGCTGCACGGTCAGGTCACCCGTCCCCCCTGCGCCTTCGGCAATCGGCGACGCTGTCTGGCTCATTTCCTGCTGCGTCGCGAGTGTCTGCTCCGCGCTCACTTCCGCATCAGGCACCGGCACCGGCGCGCCGACGGTCGGCTTCGCGGTGGGAGCAGACACGGTGATCGGCGGCGGCGTATTGGCGCTGGTCATCGACGGAGGCGGACCGAGGTCGCTGTACTTCATGATCCGGACCATCATCGGCGGAGCCTCTTCAGCCGTCAGCAACTGGACGAGATAGTACGACCCCACGATCCCCAGGTGAATCGCTGTGGCGATCAGGAAGCCCATCACCCAGTACTTCTGGTAGTTCTTCTTGAGTTCAACCCCGCCGTAGTGGGCCGCTTTGAACGCACCTGCCACGGCTACGTTTGATGACATGGATGCTGTCCCTCCTTGCTGGTTACTATTGGGCCTTCGCCATCAGCGCCTTGTCCGCCTCAAGCAGCGGGGCCAGGCTGAAGCGCTGAATATTGGCGAGACCAAGCTCATCAATCATGTTGACCATCGTATTATACTTTCCCATCCGGTC
>DAIUKN010000017.1:0-14624 GCA_036848195.1 Bacteroidota bacterium | reverse complement strand
GGTACCGTTGCCAAATGACGCGGGGCGTCCAGGGCTTGAAATCCGAATACTGGGCAATGCTCACCCCGGATTCATCCGTCCGGAGGAACGCAATGGACCGAGCATCATCGGACCACCAGTATCCGATGTCGCGTCGTCCGAATATCTCCTCCCAGTATACCCAGCTCAGCGTGCCATTCAGCAGACTGTCAGAGCCATCAATGGTCAGCTGGTGCTCCGCCTTCTTTCCGATGTCGTACACGAAGAGATTGTTCCCCCGCACAAAGGAGATCTTCTCGCCGTCCGGCGAGAGCGCCGCACATTTCTCCTCAACGGGTGTCTCGGTCACTCGGGAAAATGCCCCCGATGCCAAGTCCAGCAGGAAAATGTCACCGCCATAGGTGTAGAGCCCCCGCTTTCCTCCGCCGTCGATCTCCTGCGGGAACGGGAACGATCTGGGACCCAGTTCGCCGAGGACGGCCTTCATCCCGCTCAGGGTCTTTGCCGGATCCAGCAGCGGGGTCCGTTTTCCGGTGGCAGGATCGAGCACCTCAAGGGTCTTCTCGGCCTGAGGTTTACGCCGGTCGTAGAGAAGTGCCTGTCCGTTTGAGAGCCACTTCCATGATGGGGTCGCCGTGGCCTCCGTGGCCTCTTCGCTATAGATCCACTCCACAGTCAAGTTCTGCTTCTCCTGGGCAAAACCCGGAGATCTCGCCAGAAGCAAAACAGTGAGGAGAGACAGAGCAGAGCAGAGGACGCGAAGTCCGGTCATACAAGAGCACTCCCTGTGATGAGAGAATTGGTCTGGTAATGAATCTGAAGAACGGAAAGAATCCCTCTCCGGCAAGGCCACGGCGCCGGAAGGAACACTGTACAGAAGAGAGCGATGCCAGGACGATCGCCCTGACGTGAGGGCAACCGGCAACGGCCTTTACACGGTCCGGGAAAAGATCGGCTTTGTTTTCATCATGCTGTCCAGGTACGCGTCGAAGCACATCGCGATATTCCGGAGGAGCAGCCGTCCCGCACCGACGATCGAGATCTTCCCGGGCTCCAGGACGACGAGGCCGTCTTGCTCAAAGGGTTTCAGGGCTTCGAGGGACGCGCTAAAGGTCTCATCGAAGTCGATGCCGAACGTGCGCTCGACGGAGGCCTTGTCCAGCTCCAGGTCGCACATCAGCCGCATAATCACGTGTTTCCGGAGCGTATCATCTTCAGTCATCCGGTACCCCACGTGCGTCGCAAGCCCCCCTGCATCCAGCATTCCATAGTACTCAGGGAGGTTCTTGGTATTCTGGGCATAGATGGTCTGGAAGTGGCTGATCGACGACATACCGAAACCGTAGAGATCTGCGTCCGCTTTCGTGGAGTAGCCCTGGAAATTTCTATAAAGGGTCTTCTTCTTTTGCGCCACCGCCAGCTCATCCGTTGGCCTGGCGAAATGGTCCATACCGATGTATTCGTACCCATTCGAGCAGAACAGCTCGATCGTCATCTTCAGAAGCGCGAGCTTCTGCTCGGGCGTCGGCAGATCCTCCTGGTGGATGAGTTTCTGGTGGGGTTTGAGCCAGGGGACATGCGCATAGTTGAAGACGGCTATCCGGTCGGGACCGTACTCGATCACCTTTCGTATCGTCTGCTCGAAACCCCTGAGCGTTTGGAACGGGAGGCCGTAGATCAGATCGATGTTGATGCTCGTATACCCGAGATCCCTTGCCCAGGTGTAGACGTCGGTCGTCATCGCCTCGGGCTGGATGCGATTGACGGCCTCCTGGACCTTCGGATCGAGGTCCTGCACGCCCATGCTCATCCGGTTAAACCCGCTCTCCCGCAGGGCTTCAAGGTGTTCGCGCCTCAGCTCCCGGGGGTCGATCTCCACGCTCACTTCCGCCTCAGGGTCCACAGCAAATGACGAGCGGATAACTGCGGCAATGTCCCTGATCTGGTCGGGAAGGAGGTGTGTGGGAGTCCCTCCGCCCCAGTGGAGCTGAACGACTTTCCGCCCCTCCGCAATATGCGGGGCAATGAGGCCAATTTCTTTCTTCAGATAGTCGAGATACTCGTCGATGCGGTGCCGATCCCGCGTGACGAGCATGGTGCAGCCGCAAAAATAGCAGAGTGTATCACAAAAGGGGAAATGAAAATAGAGGGAGATATCGGATGCGGACCCCGCCGTATTGGTGGTCAGGATCTCTTTGTGATACTCTTCCGCCGTAAACGCACCATGAAAGAGGGGGGCTGTGGGATAACTGGTGTAACGTGGACCGGGGCGGTCGTACTTCTTGAGAAGGCCTAGATCAACCTGAGAGAACGGGCTGCCCATCAACACCTCCAACCAGGAATTGCAGAGAACATACTATCTATAATGAGAATACCGACTTTTCGGGGGAATTGCAAACCATCAGGGCCATCGCGGTCCTATCGGATGACAATTGTTGGATTCACCTCTACGATGGAAGCGATCGAATTCGCCACCAGACAATGCTCCTGGGCCTCACGGAGGATGAGATGTACCTCGGACTCCTTCGACGGATCTGCGACGTTGATCGTGGGAAAAATCACGATCCGGGTAAACCGGTAGTCACCATCGATGAATTCCAGCACCCCATTGGAGTGGCTCTCATATGACAGAACGGGAAGATTCCGTGTCCGGGCAAAGGCCAGAAACGTCGCCATGTGACAGACCTCCACGGAGGCTACAAACATATCCTCCGGCGTCCAGACACCTTCCTTCCCTTTGAATTCAGGAGGGTTTGATACCTGGATCGGCGGTTTCCCTTCGGACGTCAGAACTCCCATTGTCCCTTCCGTCCAGGCTGCGCTGGTCCGGAAGGTAAGCGATCGCCTATGGGACCTCGAATGATCCATCGCTTCCATGATTATGTCGTGCCCTTTGCGAGTTTTTCCAGAAGACGTTTTCGCGTGTACGGGATCAAGCCGCCGGCATCAATGATTGCCTGCCTGGCTTTGGGAAGCTGAACGACTGCATAGCTTCTCCCTGTGGTTGAATTGCGGACGTGGTCCATACTTATCTCCAGCTCGTCCCCTTCCGATCCCTCGATACCCGGCGCCGTCACGAGACGTAGTCCCAGATTGATCGAGTTCTGGAGAAAAATCCTGGCAAAATCCTCAGCCACGATGATCAGCTCATGCCCCTTTAGCGTGGAGACCGCCTGTTCGCGGGATGATCCGCAGCCAAAATTCTTCCCCGCCAGGAGAACGCTCCCCGGAGGGATCTGTTTTGCCTTCAGTTTCGTGTTGAACTCAAGATGGTCTGCGAACGCAAACTGCGGGGTTTCCGTCGGAAGCACGGTGGCCATGAATCGGCCCGGGTAGATGACGTCAGTAGAGATATCGTCTCCCAGTTTCAGAACAATCTTCGACATTACGAGAGCCCTCCCTTGCGCGGATCTGTGATAACGCCGGTGACCGCTGATGCGGCAGCCACGGCGGGGGAGCAGAGATAGACTTCCGATTGCGGATTGCCCATGCGTCCCTTGAAATTCCGATTCGTCGTTGAAAGCGCGACCTCGCCGTCACCGAGCGCACCTTCGTGCACGCCGAGGCAGGGTCCGCAACCCGGGTTCATGACAACCGCGCCGGCATTCATGAAATCCCCGATAAGCCCCATCGCCAGGGCCTGGGAATAGATCTTTCCCGACGCCGGGAAGACCAGCATGCGCGTCTCCTTCGCCACCTTCTTTCCCCGCAGAATACCCGCCGCCACCTCCAGGTCGTCTAAACGGCCATTGGTGCATGACCCGATTACCACCTGGTGAATCTTTGTTCCCAGGACGTTTCCGATCGGCTTCACGTTGTCAACCGTGTGCGGGCAGGCGATCTGGGGATCAAGCTTCGAAACATCGACATTCACGGTCCGCTCATAGACGGCATCGGTATCCGGAACTACGAGCTCGACCAGATCGGTCATACCCGCTTCATCTCTCAGGTAGCGGACCGTCTCCTGATCCGACGGCACGATACCGGAGGTTGCACCGGCTTCCACGGCCATATTGCAGATCACCAGCCGGCCGGAGGTCGCCATCGTTCTCACGGTTTCGCCATGGTATTCGATCACACGGAAATTCGCCCCCTGGGCACTGATCGTCCCGATCAGATGAAGCACGAGATCTTTCGGACCGACCATCGGGGGGAATTTCCCTGTCACGACAACCTTTATCGTGGCAGGAACCTCCACATTGAGAGCGGTTCCCAGTGCCCAGACACTCGCCATCTCCGTCGCGCCGATGCCGAAGGCAAAGGCTCCCAGAGCGCCGTGGCTGGTGGTGTGCGAATCCGTGCCGACCACAACGTATCCCGGCCGGACGTACCCGCTCTCCGGAAGAATCTGGTGACAAATCCCTCCCACGTCCCCGCGAATGTCGTGGAACTTCGTGATCATGTGTTTCGCGACAAACCCTCGTATCTTCTTCTGGTTGCTGGCCGTTTTGGGAGATTCGGCAGGAACGCGGTGATCGAAGATGATGGCAACCCGCGAAGGATCCCAGACCTTAGGCTCATACCCAGTGCCGTCGTAGATCTCAAGGAACTGGTTGATTACCAGTGCGGCATTCTCATGTGACATAGCGAGGTCAACGCGCGGCTCCAGAACATCCCCCGCCTTGACCGACACCTGGCCGGTGGCCCTGGCAAGGATTTTTTCAACAACCGTCATCCCCATCTGTTCTCTCCTTATACGATTCCCTTTTCTTTCAGGCTCTCCATCTCTTCCTCGGAATACCCGAGCGCCTGGAGAATCTCCCCTGTATGGGCACCGAGCCGCGGAGGGGGATATTCCATGGCGGCCGGTGTTTTCTCAAACTTGGCCGTCAGGTTGAACAGCTTCAGGTCCCCGATTCCCTCTTCGTGGATTGTCTCAACGGTGTTGCGATATCTGACCTGGTCGGCATCCAGGGCAGCCCCGAGGGTCAGGATCTCCCCTGAGGGGACTCCCTTTGCATTCAGGGCGTCAACCCAGTATCTCGTCGGCTTCCCCTTTAACTTCGCTTCGAGAATCCGTGTCAGGTCCTTACGGTTCTTCTTCCGAGCATCCCTCTTTTCGAACCGGGGGTCCGTCTTGAGCTCTTGTACTCCCAGCACTTCCGTCACCGCCTCCCACTGTTCCTGTTTGTTCGCAGCGATATTGATGTAACCGTCCTGCGTGATGAACGTTCCGGAGGGTGCGGCGGTAAAATTGTCGTTTCCCATCAGGACCGGCTGTTCCCCTCCGATCAGCAGATTCGCGGCAACCCAGCCCATCAGAGGCATGATGGAATCCAGGAGAGCAACGTCGATGAACTGCCCTTCTCCGGTCCGCTCCCGATCGAAAAGGGCTGCCATGATGGCAAACGCCGCGTTGAGTCCGCCGACGGTATCACATACCGGGAACCCGGCGCGAAGCGGATTCAATCTCTCGTCACCGTTGACCGCCATGACGCCGCTCAGGCCCTGGATGATCTGATCGTAGGCGGGCTTCATCGCATCGGGGCCGGTCTGTCCAAATCCAGAAATGGCACAGTAGATGAGTCGCGGATTGATCCCGCTCAGGACACCGTACCCGACCCCCAGCCGATCCATGACGCCCGGACGGAAGTTTTCAACCACGACATCGGACGTCGTCGTCAGCTTCTTGAAAATGTCGCGCGCAACGGGTTCTTTCAGATTGAGCGTGACCGATTTCTTGTTGGCGTTCTGCGCCAGGAAGCTTGTCCCCATCAGCTGTTCGTTCAGCCTCGGGACGTTCCCGAGCTTCCGCGCGAGGTCGCCGTCGACCGGGTTTTCGATCTTGATAACCTCGCCCCCCAGCAGCGAAAGGTGGAGAGTCGCAAAGGGCCCGGAAAGGACATTGGTCAGGTCCAGGACGCGAATACCCGAAAGAAGCTTCCGTGATTTCTCTGGTGTCATGGAGTTTCGTTTCCCACGTCAGGAAGGTTGAAGCGCCGGAATTGGACCGATCTTGTAGACGGTCCCGGGCATCTCCCGGCCGAAATAGCGGCTGACATCAGCGGCAAGTCCAAGCAATGCCTCAAGCCGGATATCCCTCCTGAGGCCCATCCGGTGGAGCATGTGCACCAGATCTTCCGTGCTCACGTTGCCCCCGGCAATCTTGGTGAACGGACAGCCACCCAACCCCGCCACCGACGACTCGAAGGACTTGACCCCGATCTGCAACGCCGCATAGCAGTTTGCGATTGCCATCCCGTAGGTGTTATGAAAATGGCATGCCATGTCCGTGGTTTCGTCAAGCTTCAGGAGAGCTTCAACCATCTTCTGTACCTGGTCCGGGGAAGCATGGCCCGCGGTGTCCGCAAGGCTGATGCTCTTCAGCCCTGCATCCAGATACCGGCGGACGATCCCGACGACGCGTTCACGCGGGACGAACCCTTCGTAGCCGCACCCGAAGGCCGATTGGACAGAAACCTGCACCTTCTTCTTCTCCTCCTCTGCCTTTTTTGCGATCGCAATGATCCGTTCGGTGGCTTCGGCAACAGACATGCCGGTATTCTTCTGGCTATGGGTCTCACTGGCGGAGACTCCCATGCAGAACATCCCAACGCCGCAAGCCAGTCCGCGTTCGAGCCCCTTCTCGTTGAGAACCAGACCCGAAAGAACAACGTGTGCGGGCTTACCCCCCGGTCCGTTCAGCTCCGCAAACAGTTGATCGGTGTCGGCCATTTGCGGAACCTTCGTCGGATGGACGAAGGAACCAACCTGGATAACGTCGACGCCTGCCTGTGCGAGCCCGCGGATCCATGCGAGCTTCTGCTCCATCGGAACGGCCTGCTTTTCCATCTGCAGGCCGTCCCGCATGCCGACTTCATGGATGATCAGATTGTTCACGGAATTGTTCTGCGAGTTCAGGAAACGGGGTCCACGGCCGCTCTACACCTTGGCCGCAATCGCTTTGGCGATCTCCAATGTCGAATGCGTCCCGCCCATATCGTATGTGCGGACGGTTCCTTCCTTAATGACCGCGGCGGTTGCCTGCTCGAGACGTGTCCCCTTTTCGGTTTCGCCGAGCCAGTCAAGCATCATCTTCGCCGCAAGGATGGTGGCAATCGGGTTGACCCGGTACTGTCCGGCGTATTTGGGTGCAGAGCCATGTGACGGCTCGAAAACGGCCAGCCGGTGCCCGATGTTCCCCGAGCACCCGAACCCGAGTCCCCCCACCATTTGGGCCGCAAGGTCGGAGATGATGTCGCCGTACAGATTCGGGGCGACCAGGACCTCATAGCTGTGCGGGTTCTTCAGGAGCCACATGCAGATGGCGTCAACGTTCGCGTCGTCCATCTGGATATGCGGATACTCGCGCGCCACTTTCTTCGCCTCTTCAAAGAAGAGCCCGTCGGTCGCCCGCACCACGTTGGCTTTGTGGACGATCGTAACCTTCCGGCGGTTGTGCTTCTTCGCATATTCAAATGCCGCACGGACTATCCGCTCGGAGCCCTTCTTGGTGTTCACTTTGCAGGAAATGGCATACTGGTCGCCATGGAGCCCTTTGAACACATGGAACGGTTTTGAAAGCCTGCCGAGAACATCGGCCAGCTCCTGGGGGACGGGGCTGAACTCCACTCCGGCATAAAGATCTTCGGTGTTTTCGCGGAAGACTACCAGGTCGATACCGTCCTTGAAGTTCAGTGGATTCCCGGGATACGCCTTGCACGGGCGGAGACAGATATAGAGGTCGAACATTTGTCGCATGCGGACGATCGGCGAGCGGTAGATGAGCCCTTTCCCTTTCAGATCAGGAATCAGCTCTGCTTCAGCCGCCTTCATCGGTTTGGACGTTATGGCGCCAAACATTGCCGCATGGACGTTCTTCAGAAGATTGATTGTACGCTGAGGGAGGGCATCCCCCTCCTTGCACCAGAACTCCCAACCGATGTCGCCATGAACGTATTCGGCGTCCAGCGCCACCGTGTCGAGAACAATGCGTGTGGCATCCATGACGTCTTTGCCGATGCCATCACCGGGCAACCACGCAATCGTGTATTTGCTCATAGCGTCTCGTTGTGTCGGAACGTTTGTGCAGGAGCCCGGCCAGCCGTGCCCCCGCGTTGTTTGACCTACACCGCTGTTTTACGCGTGCTTCTCCGTTACCACCGGATGTTCCAACGAATGGACCACCGCCTCACCCCCTTCAACACCCAGCCCGAGTCCCAGTCCCAGCAGCAGTCCGTCCACGAAGTTCTCCCTGAAAAGCGTCGCGGGGAGAGCCGCTGAACCCGCCGACAGCAGATCCACCAGAAGCGTGAGGACGACGAACATTGCCCCGTAGGTCAGCGCCACAACGGCAACCTTTATCCGCTTCTGGGCGGCGAGCTTTCGCTCAAAGATAAAGGCGAGGGCGACAACCGGTATGTTCAGGCCAAAGGAGAAGAGAATGGCCCGGAGCATGGTGATGTAGGAGGATCCTGCAACAAACTGCGCGGCGCTGACGATGACCGATGCCGTGATCGCCTCGGAGAGTCCCCTGACGTGGTAGAATGCAAAGATCAGTGCCCCGCTGAACCCAAACGAGACGAATGAGAAGCCGGGGCTTGCGGGGTTGAAAACGCTGCTCCCGTAGACGAGCAGCCCGACGATGATCGCTCCCGCAGTACCTGCTATCGTGAGTACGATGATCGTCATGACCTGTGCGATGGTTTTTTTCATGGTACCTCCTTCCTTATGGAATGAAGACACCACTGAACCGGGGCAACATCACTCCGGTGTCACCTCCTGCACGGTCAGTCAGCCATCCCGGCCTCCAGATCCCGCTGCACGCTCAGTTCTTCGAGCTCCTTACGGAGTGTCTCGGCGTGCCCCTGCTCCATATCGGCGAGGCCCATCAGAACGCGGCGTGTGTGCATATTCCCCGCGAGCCCGGCGGCATGACGGTAATAGTCGCGGGCTTCCTCCTCGTCGGCAATGGCCAGGGCCAGGATCTCCTGGATCGACATTTCGCTCCAATTCAGCGTGTCATGTGGCGGATGCGTCATATCAGGAGAAGCTCTCGTTAATCCTGTCAACAGTGTTGAATCGTACGGCGAGAATCTCCCGCTTTTCCCTCAGGATCTGCAGCATTTTCTCGCGTTCCCGTGCAAGAGACTCCAATATCTCACGTACATCCGGGTAGTCGCATGTCGCAGCGAATTCACGGTACTCTCTGATCGCATCGCTCTCCCGGTGCTCAGCGATCTCCAGCGCGTTGCAGAGGCCCTTGCACGAGTGAACACACTTGGGTTTCATTCTCCCTCCATCGTCAATCGGAACCATGGACCCGGGATTGCGAGCAGATCTCTCTCGTCCCATCGCCAATCCGCGGTTATGCGAGCTGAACTTCCGCTGCCAGCTCAATCCCCCGTCTGAGCGCCTGCTCGTTGAGAGGGAGCAGGTGGTGATAGCGTTCCGGAAGTACTTTCTTCAGCGCCTTGAGCACGGATTCGATTTCCACGGCCTTCGTCCGCTCAAGGAGGGCACCGAGAACAATCATGTTCATGATTCGCGAATTCTTCATCTTCACCGCTTCATCGCTGGCAGCGACCGGGAGAATGTGAATGTCGGTCCGGGTGGGAGGAGCGATGATGCTTGTAGAATCGTACACCAGCAATCCGCCCGCCTTCACTTCGCTCTCGAATTTGTCGAGGGATGGCTGATTCAGCGCCACCGCGACATCGAACCTGGCGATAATCGGAGAACTGATCTGATGGTCCGCAATGATCACCGTGCAATTCGCCGTTCCGCCACGCATCTCCGGACCGTATGAGGGCATCCAGCTGATCTCTTTTCCTTCGATCATGCCCGCATAGGAGAGCGTCATGCCCATCGAGAGCACACCCTGTCCTCCAAAGCCTGCGATTACCATTTCATGAGTCATAGATTCATCCTTGAGGATTCATGCACGGGCGGCGGATCATTTCGGAGTCTTGATGTCGCCCGGGGGGTACATCGGGAACATGTTCTTCACGAGCCATTCGTTGGACTGGACCGGTGTCATCTTCCAGCCAGACGGGCAGTTGGAGACTACCTCCACGAAGCAGAGGCCCTTGTTCTCCTTCTGGTACTGGAACGCCTTCGTGATAGCCTTCTTCAGCTGGCGGACGGCATTCGGCGTATGAACCGACTGGCGCGTGACGTAGTACGTGCCGGGGAGTGTGGCCACGAGCTCGGTCATCTTCAGCGGGTATCCGGCGGTCTCAACCGCACGGCCAGCCGGCGAGGTCGTTGTTTTCATTCCCAGGAGGGTGGTGGGAGCCATCTGACCTCCCGTCATGCCGTAGATCGCATTATTGATGAATACCACCAGAAAGTTCTCACCCCGGTTTGCCACATGGATGGTCTCTGCCGTCCCGATGGCTGCGAGATCGCCGTCGCCCTGATAGGCGAAAACGTATCGTTCCGGATACACTCTCTTGATGCCGGTGGCAACCGCAGACGCGCGCCCGTGTGCCGCTTCCTGCATATCCACGTTCATGTAGTTATAGGCAAAGACCGAGCACCCGACCGGCGCCACGCCGACAGTCTGTTCCGCAATCCCCAATTCATCAACAACCTCCATCAGCACACGGTGGACGACGCTGTGCCCGCATCCGGGACAATAGTGAAACCGCGTGTCGGTCAGCGTTTCCGGCTTTTCGTAGACACACTCCATCTGTTCGAGTTGGGGCTCTGTCAGCACGATGTCCATCTCAGTATGCCTCCTCGTGTTGTGTTACGTCTTTCCGTATCATCGCCTTCAGCGCGTGGACAACTTCGTCCGGTGAGGGAATCATGCCACCCATCCGGCCGTAGAAGGAGACGGGAACTCGCCCTTCGACTGCCAGGCGAACGTCCTCGACCATCTGACCGGCATTCATTTCGACCACCAGCATGCCGGCAACTTGCTCGGCGAGCGCGCGTAACGGCCGGGAGGGATACGGGAACAGGGTGATCGGCCGGAGCAATCCGACACGGATCCCTTCGGCGCGAGCCATCTCCACGGCACCGTGCGCAATCCGCGCCGCCAGTCCGTACGCGACGATGAGATACTCTGCATCCTCGGTCTGCACAGTTTCATGCCGCGTCTCGTTTTCGGTAATCACCTTGTACTTCTCCTGGAGCCGGATGTTGATCTGCTCCATCTTTTCCGGCTGGATATGGAGCGACGTGATAACATTCCGCTCACGGTTCTTCGGCTTCCCCACCGTCGCCCATGGCTTCGGAACCAGGTGGTCCGCCGGATCGTACTCAGGAAACTTCACTTTTTCCATCATCTGTCCGAGCGCACCGTCGGCGAGGATCAGGACGGGGTTCCGGTACTTATCGGCCAGGTCGAACGCCTGGTAGACAAAATCCGCCATGTCCTGAACACTCGCGGGAGCAAGGACGATAAGTCGGTAATCGCCGTGGCCGCCTCCCTTCGTGGACTGGAAGTAATCGCTCTGGGATGGCTGGATGGTACCGAGTCCGGGCCCGCCACGATTCACATTCACGATCAGGCAGGGAAGCTCCGCGCTCGCAATGTACGAGATCCCCTCCTGCATCAGGCTGATGCCCGGGCTGGAGGAGGATGTCATCACACGCGCCCCTGCCCCTGAGGCACCATACACCATGTTGATCGACGCCACCTCACTTTCCGCCTGGAGGACAACCATGCCCCTCTTTCGTCCTTCCTCGGTGAGGTACTCCAGAATCTCGGACTGGGGAGTAATGGGGTAACCAAAGTATGCCTGGCAACCGGCCCGGATTGCCGCCTCTGCCAGCGCTTCATTGCCCTTCATCAGCTGGACATCGCTCACGGTCATTTCCTTTCGTCGTCAATGGTAACGGTAATGTTCCCCGTAACATTGGAGATCTTCGCCACCGGCACCTTTTCCTTCTTCCGCTCCCGGTACACAGTGATCACTGCATCCGGGCAGACCAGCGCACAGTTGGTGCACCCGGTGCAGTTGTCCTTTATCAGCACGACGTAATGGTATCCCTGTGCATTGATGTTCGGAGAAAGCTGGAGGCTCTCCTGCGGGCACGCCTGGATGCAGAGCTCACAGCCTTTGCAGGTTTCAATATCAAGGACAACCGATCCTTTTGCCATCGACCCATCTCCTTAGGAATTGCTTGGCAAACGTTTACACACATTCTACCGGATCGTCTCAAGCGAAGTTCGCAGATCCCTGGTGATGTCTTCCGCTTTTTCCAAACCAATAGCGAGCCGGATGCCGCCCGGGTCGAGCCCTTTTGCCAGCTGCTCTTCGGCAGGGATGGCAGAGTGGGTCATGGAGCCGGGATGTTCAATGAGCGTCCGGATATTCCCGAGGCTTACGGCGAGTGTGATGCAGTACGCGTTTTGTGCCACGTGGTTGATGAAGCGCTCCGCCCTTTTCAGGGAGTCGCGGGCGGAATCTCCCTTCATGACAAAATAGATCATCGCCCCGGGCGCGAAGACGCCGTCGTAGTCCACCATCTGCCGATGCGCAAGCTCGGCCTGGTTGAAGCCCGGGAGGCCGGGGTAATGGACGCATTCAATCTGGGGCATCGTGCTCAGGAATTCTGCAACCTTCAGAGAAGTGGTTTGCATCTGGCGCATGCGGACCGCCAGCGACGGCAGCCCCTGAACAAGAACAGGCCAGGCGCTCTTGGACGACAAGACGCCGCCGAAGTCTTTCCGGAAGAGCATCAGCATGTCATAGCTCCATCGCGGGCCGATCACCACCCCCCCGATATCGGTGCCGAAGCCCCCGATCGCTTTCGTGAGTGAGTGAATAACAAAGTCGATTCCGAGCGTGAGAGGCCGCTGGCAGAACGGAGTCGCAAAGGTGCTGTCCACAACCGTATAGATGCGTTCTTCCTTGCTTCGCGTCCTGTTGGCCGCCGCTGCAACCTTGGCGATCGCCGCAAGGTCGATGAGCCGCAGCGTAGGATTCACGGGGGATTCCATGTACAGCACCCGCGTGTCTTTCGTTATGGCCCGTTCGACCTCGGCCGGCACCGTGAAATCTACAAACTTCGTCTTGATCTTGAGACGCGGGTACCAGTTTGTCATCAGCGAGTAGGTACATCCGTAGAGGGTCTGATGCGACACGATCTCGCTCCCGGTCCCGGTCAGAATCCCGAGAACGCCGGAGATCGCCGCCATGCCGCTGGCGAAGGTCACGGCAATGTCTCCCTGCTCCGCATAGGCAAGGTTTTCTTCAAGCATATCTTTGTTCGGTTCGCCCAGGCGGTCATAAATATAGATGGGAGCCCGCGATTTCACCGAGACCTCATCCGTCCGGTGTGCAAACTCGGTGAAGCCCTGAGCACCCCGCTGGGCGCTGTCGAGCCGATACGTTGCGGAAGATGAGATCGGCGGCAGGAGATGGTGACTGTAATCCCAACGCGGATCATCCATTTTGCCGTAGATCAGATGCGCCTCCGTGGAGTAGCCGTTGGCTTCCTTCTCGTCGTTCACGTCCTGTCTGTTCTCCATGGCGTTCCGCCTTTCATCTTCGCATGTGAGTAATCAACACATCCTCCAACGGACGCCGGGGCGTAATCGGTGTCGGTGTCAGGCAATATCCGATCCGCAGAAGGAGCTGGGGCCAGCTTGAGAGTCCGAGAAGCGTCCGGAGTTCGAGCCTGAGATCCGGCACCTGGAGAGGCATGTTGAAGTAGCTGGTGTGCAAACCTTCAGCCGTCACCGTGAGCAAGAGCTTCTCGAGCAGCTCTCCGGCATCCAGCCAGTACGGTGCTGCGTCTTCCCCGGCAATCACCATCAGTCCGGGAGCTTCAATGCAGAGATTCTTGTCGCTCGCAGCATAAACACGACCAAGATTCAGCGTGCGTGTCGTCCAGGAGCCAACCGAAGACGCGACGCCGGTCATACCGAGCGACGCGCCCGTAAGGCCGTCGTACTTCTCTGTCCAGTCGGGCCGTACCCATTCCGCCACATCTTTCCGGAAATTCGGGTCAGCCTGCTGCATCCGGTCGGCGGCGGCCACGAGATTCGCAACCTGTTCAATGACCTTCCCGTCCGTGGAGAGGACCAGTGACGACTGGCTGCCTTCCGCAGCTTTCCGTAACCGATCCAGGACGGAGGCGGGAATGCGCGACAGCAGGAACGGATGGCGGTTTGTGCGGCGTTTCGTGATTGACGCAAACAGATCTTCCGGTGCCGAGCCGGCGGGTGTCTCAGAGCGCGCGGGTGCAAGGCTGATCATCGCGAGCGGTCGCTCGCTCCCGCCGCTGTAGTCATAGTCAATCCGGGAGGTGAGCCCGAAATGGGCCGCCGCAACCCGCAGGTTCATGATCGCGGCACCGGCACTCATCAGGAGCTCCCGGTTTCCCGGGTCGGCCACCGGCAGCCGGCGCGTGTAATCCGCGAAAACCTCAATACCGTTCTCGTGAACCGCGAATTTCCACGGCTGCGTGTTGTGGGTCGACGGCGCCAGGATCGCGTACCGGAGCAGAAACAGGCATTGGTCCTCGAACGATCCGGAGCGAGGAAACTCGCGCTCGTCGACCTCATACGGGGTTCTCATGGCATCAAAGCCGACACTCCCGGTATCGCTCGGGGCAATCATTTGATTTCCGCTCCCATCGTCTGTTCCGAGGAGCGGATGGCATCCACCGGACAATCTTCGAGCGCTTCCCGAAGAAACTCCTCTTCCTCCGGAGTCGCGGGCTGGAGCCCGGCGACGACGCGACGG
>DAIUKN010000016.1:0-14960 GCA_036848195.1 Bacteroidota bacterium | reverse complement strand
TACGATCAGCCAGTCAATGAAACCAAGAGAAATAGTTGGCATAGGTTGTCTCTCCGGATGAAACATGAATGATCGTCGTCAGCACGCCGCTCACGGAATGAGGAACGTCTGCTTGCTGAGACGCATTGGATTTTCGTCCTTTGCATAGGGGCGCAGCCGCATCGTGTAGGTGTATGGGCTCGCCTGAATCAGGTATTGTGGATGAGGCTTCGCACCCCAGGAATCGTCTCCCCCCACCCCCATCTGGCGATCATCCAGATTCACCGCAACAAAGGGACGTTCCTTGAGGTCGATGGGATGGAGGCTTCCGCGGGTCTTTTGGGTAAGGTCTTCAGACGTGTAGGGAAGCGCGGAGAACGAGAGGAGGGGCATACCGACTGCTAGCATCCCAAAACCCTCCTTGTCGGAAATCGCCACCCATCGAACGTCGGTCCTGTTCCCGTTCTCCTGCGGACTGATATAGTTCTCCCGCAGATCGTTGACGCTCCCGCCGTAAAGCCCGACGAACGCGGATGTTTTCCGGTCACAGTAGTTTTCCTGCGGCCCTCTGCCAAACCAGTCCACGCGGTCGAACGATTTCGGCATCTGCATCTTCATCCCAAGACGGGGGAGTTCCGGCAGCTCAACGGGGCCCGGTTCAAAACGGTTCTCCACAATGACGTCACCGCTTCCAAGAACCGAGTAGATCGAACTCCAGGAAGACCCCACGTCGGGAAGAGAAACGGCCATGGTAACGCGCACCATCCCCCGAGAGATCTTCTCAACCGCGGAACGATCCAGCTTTCGGTGTTCCCCGGCGCGCCGCCAGACCCCGCATCGCTGGGGCATCTTGTTTCCGAAGTCGTTGTCCGTCGGGGCCCTCCAGAAGTGTGGCTCCGGCCCGCCCTGCAGCAGTTCAAGCCCCTTCCAGGTGAAGGAGTTCAAGGTTGCCGTCCGTAAGTCAAATGTCAACCTGAAGGAACTCCCGGACACAATGACCGTGCTATCCTTCTCCTCAACGCTGAGCGCCGAAAACGTCGTCGGGTCAATGGGCTTTTCCTCGCGCTTCATCGGCAGGGCAAACTGTTCGGAGGCGATCTCATGGCCCTTCGGGGCCCATACGGTGGGATTCCGGAGGGTCGCCCGGACAACCAGATGGTATTCCGCCGATGGTGCGGGATCATCGACGTGATAGGGCAGGACAACCCCGGCGGTTTTCCGTGGTTCGATATCGATGCTCCCGGGGTTGCCTGACTGGAATGGCTTGCCGTCCTGCAGGACGGTCCACGAGAAGTCGTAGTCCCGCAGATTGGTGAAAAAATACTTGTTCGTGATTTCGATCTTCCCGTTGAGAAGGTCAACAGGCCGGAACCCGATACACTGATAGACCTTCTTGACCTCAAGCAACTTTGCGGTCCCCGACCGGTCGGGGAGTACCAGACCGTTGATGCAGAAGTTGCCGTCCGTGGGGGTGTCACCGAAATCTCCGCCATAGGCCCAGTATTCCCGCCCGTCTGCCGTCCTCTTCCGATATCCCTGATCGACCCAGTCCCAGATGCACCCGCCCTGAAGCTGCCCTGATCGCTCGATCACATCCCAATAGTCCTGCAGGTTCCCGGTGGAGTTCCCCATCGAGTGTGCATACTCACACATGATAAGGGGACGGTCCTGCTTTGTCCTGGCATACTCCACCAGCTCCGAAATGTCCGAATACATCGGACAATAGATGTCCGTATGGGGGGAGAGTCCGGCACGTTCATAGTGGACCGGACGACGGGGATCCCTGCGGTGAATCCATTCGGCGGCGGCTTCAAAGTTCGTGCCGTCGCCGGCCTCGTTCCCCATCGACCAAAGGATGACGGAGGGATGGTTCTTGTCTCGTTCGACCATCCGTTCGATCCGATCCAGATGTGCCCGTTTCCATTCCGGCCTGTTCGCCAGCGTGACTTCCGGTTTGTACCCCATCCCGTGAGATTCGATGTTCGCCTCATCGATGACGTACAGACCGTATTCGTCGCACAAATCATACCAGGCCGGCGTATTCGGATAATGAGAGGTCCGAACCGCGTTGATGTTCGACTGCTTCATCAATCTGACATCTTTTTCCATCGACTCCATAGTCATGGTGTGAGCGAGATCGGGATCATGCTCGTGACGATTGACCCCCTTTATCAGGATCGGCTGTCCATTGACGAGCAGTTGACCATCCCTCACCGCCACGGATCGGAACCCGAAGCGGGTCTGTTCAACCTCCAGAACCGGGCTCTTTGCATCCTTCAACGCAAGAACAACGGTGTAGAGATTGGGCGTTTCTGCACTCCACAAAAGGGGGTGTTCGACGATCGCTTTCATCTGGATGATGGACTCGCCTCCCACGGCAATGAACGCGCACTCCCCTTTTGCCAGAGGCGAAGACCCCACAACGTTTCCTTCCGGGTCGAAGAGCTGGACCTCAACTGCAGACGACCAAGCGGCGGTCTGGCCGTAGTTACGGACCCTCGCTGTCACACGCAATATGGCATCTTGCCGTGAGGGATCGAGATCGGAAACAACTTCGTAGTCCCTCATGTGAACGGATGGTGTGGAGAAGAGATAGACATCACGATAAATACCGCTCAGCCGCCAGAAGTCCTGACATTCGAGATACGAACCGTCCGACCAGCGGTAAACCTCGACTGCGAGGAGATTGCGACCTTTTTTCAGGTACTTTGTGATATTGAATTCCGCCGGCGTCCGGCTGTCCTTGCTGAAGCCGATCTTCTCACCGTTCACCCATGCGTAGAACGCCGACTCAACTCCGTCGAAATGCAAGAACACCTGCCGGCCGGTCCAGGGTTCGGGGACCTCGAACTCCCGCCGGTACGACCCGACAGGGTTGAACTCGGCTTGGATGTTCGGCGGGTCCTTCTTAAAGGGATAGGGTATGTTGAGATAGATGGGGATGTCGTACCCCTGAAATTGCCAGTTCCCGGGGACGGCGATTTCCTTCCAGGCACTCGCATCGAAATCGAGCTTGAAGAATTCCACTGGCCTGTCCGACGGCTTTCTCACCCAGTGGAATTTCCACGTCCCGTTCAAGGGGAGAAAGAAATCCGACTTCTCCCGGGTTCCTCTCTGAGCGCTCCCAGCATCCCGAAACGGTATCAGAGTGCAATGCGCCGGCTCTGTGCCGATCGCGGTTATCTCAGGGTTTTCCCAATCATGAACGGGACCCTGGTTCGTCGGGCTCTGCGAAATCCCGAGGGATGAGCATAGGAAAACGGCGATGCCAATTGCGGCAAGTCGGACAACCTTTGACAGCATGGCAAGTGCTCCGGTCAAGCAGACCGCTGGGGAAACGCGCCAATCTGATCTCTTCCCGCAGCAGGTCCGGGGGAAATCTCCACAAAGACGCGCGGTGATCAGCCGGACAGAGAAAAGGGCGACCTGGAAAGAATACTAAGAACTTTGGGAAAACACAATATCGGATCCCCATTATTGTCGGAATCGTGGTTGCCAGGAGGACGTCCTGCGGGGGGGGGATCGTCCGGCGGCTGAACCCAAAACATCGTTCAATGAGCGTCAGGTCCGCGGAGGAATATCGCGCGGCTTGAGCGGGAGGAAGACCGTTTCTTTCTCTTCCTCCCTCCGCCGACCATAACCACAAACCCAGCACCCTTCGATTTCGATTTCTGCTGTGCTTCCCGAAACCAGAAGAGTCCCTTTCCCTCCGCATTTGGGGCAGTCCGCTTCACCTCTCCAAGCAGCCATGGCGTAAGCACCTTCCCTTAATGAGTTCACTCTCGGGAATGACGGTCACACTCCGTACCAGGGGGAAAGTCGTGAAGGAGAGCTTAAATCGCCCGCACCCAGGCCATGTGTCGTGAACTTTGTACAATTACGCTGCTTTTTTAGGCTGAAGTTGCTATCTTTGCGTAATGCCTTCCCCGCCTCCCCGGCGGCGCAACCATGCATTCCATAACCCGAGGATGCACCAATGAACCAGACAGCTCTCGAGCGATTCATCAGCTATGCCAGAATCGATACCCAGTCGAAAGAGGATTCGGAATCGTACCCCAGCACGCCAAAGCAGCTCGTCTTGCTGAACCTCCTCGTTCAGGAGCTGAAGGAGCTGGGCGTGAAGGACGCAACCATCGATACGTACGGTTACGTTACTGCAACGATCCCGTCGAATCTGCCAAAGAATCATCCGGCTGCAGGAAAGGTGCCGGTGATCGGCTTCATTGCCCACGTGGACACATCACCTTCCGCAAGCGGTGAAAACGTCAAGCCCCAGGTCATCCCGGCCTATGATGGTAAAGACATCACACTACCGGCGAACCCTTCGGTGGTGATCCGGGTCGAGGAGAATCCCGAGCTCCTCAAGAATGTCGGGAAAACGATCGTCACTGCCGACGGAACGACCCTCCTCGGTGCCGATGATAAGGCGGGTGTTGCGATCATCATGACGGCGGCGCAGAAACTCATGACCACCCCCTCCCTCCTGCACGGCGACGTCAGGATCGCCTTCACTCCTGACGAGGAGGTCGGGGCCGGGACGAAGTACTTCGATATCCCCGCCTTCGGTGCGAAGTTCGCTTACACCGTCGACGGCGATAACCCTGGCGAATTGAACAAGGAGACGTTCAGCGCCAATCTTGCGGTGATTACGGTTCATGGGCGCAACATTCATCCCGGCAGCGCGAAAAACATCATGGTGAATTCCATTCGCGCAATGGCCGACATCGTCATCCGCATGCCAAAGGATATCGCCCCTGAAACGACGGAGGGTTATGAGCCGTACATCCATCCCCATGCGATCGAAGGCGAAGAAGCGAAGACGACGCTCAAAATTCTTCTCCGTGACTTCCACACACCCGGGCTGGATCTTCTCAAGGAAAGGCTCGAAAAGATCATTGCCGAGGTCCAACAGCTTCATCCCAAGACGAAGATAGAACTGAACATTATCGAGCAGTACCGGAACATGGCCGACTACATGGGAGCGGACACTCGACTCCTTGATTGCATGTGGGAAGCCACGGAGCGTTCGGGTCTGAACCCTGCGTGGGCCCCCATCCGCGGTGGAACTGACGGGTCACGGCTCACGGAGAAGGGCCTTCCCACCCCGAACCTCTTCACCGGAGGACAAAACTATCACGGACCGACGGAATGGCTGTCGGTGGAAGGGATGGAGAAGTCCGTTGAAACCGTCGTCAATATTGCCCGCATCTGGGTTGAAAAGTCCGCCTAACTGCACTCACCCAAAGGAGCATTTTCATGGAGCAACAGACATCCGGAATCAAGGGACTTCCCGACAACGCATACAAGGAGCTGAGCCCCGGCGAGTTGTACACTCCCCTGATGTCCCCGAAAACAACGCCTGCCGAAGTTACCCCATGGTCGGTTGTATGGGGATTGATCATGGCAGTGCTTTTCTCGGCTGCGGCCGCCTACTCGGGACTGAAGATCGGGCAGGTCTTCGAGGCGGCGATTCCGATCGCCATCCTCGCCGTGGGACTTTCCACGGTATTCCGGCTCGACAACGCCATCGGTCAGAACGTCATTATACAGTCGATCGGGGCAAGCTCAGGCGTCATCGTTGCGGGGGCGATCTTCACGATTCCCGCGCTGTATATCCTGGACCTCCCTGCGAGCTTCTTCCAGGTCTTCTTCGCTTCCGCACTCGGCGGATGTCTGGGAATCCTTTTTCTCATTCCATTCCGGAAGTACTTTGTGAAGGACATGCACGGGAAGCTCCCATTCCCCGAAGCGACGGCGACCACAGAGATTCTTGTCGCGGGCGAGAAGGGGGGCGGACAGGCGATCGTGCTTGTGGTTGCCGGACTGATCGGCGGGATTTTTGATTTCCTCTTTAGCGCCTTCGGCCTCTGGTCGGAAGTCATCACCTCCAGGATGTTTCATCTCGGCGAGGTGCTGGCGGACAAGCTGAAAATCGTCGCCAAGCTCAATGTATCGGCGATGGTGTTCGGTCTGGGCTACATCGTTGGGCTGAAGTACTCCACGATCATTGCAGCAGGGTCTTTCCTTTCGTGGTTTGTGCTTGTGCCGTTGTTTGCAGAGGTGGGCCATTCGCTCACCACGCCGCTCGGCGCCACGGCAACGAAGCTGATTTCCGCCATGACAGCGGAAGAGATCTTCCGGACCTACGTGCGCCAGATCGGGATCGGAGGCATTGCGATGGCGGGGATCGTCGGCATCCTTCGTTCATCGAAGATCATCGGCGGGGCCTTTTCGCTCGCATGGAAGGAGATTCTCCACAAGAAATCCTCGACTGCCGAGGCAGAGCCGAGAACGCAGATGGACATCAAGATGACGTTCAACCTCATCCTGATCCTTCTTACCGCGCTTCTGGTCTTCGTCTTCTTCTACAGCGGCGTGGTGTTCAACCTGACCCATGCGATCGTCGGCCTTTTGATCGTCATCGTCGTCTCGTTTTTGTTCACCACCGTCGCCGCAAACGCCACGGCCATTGTCGGCACAAACCCCGTTTCCGGGATGACGTTGATGACGCTGATCCTGTCGTCCTTTATTCTGGTTCAGATCGGCCTGTCCGGAACTGCGGGGATGGTCAGCGCTCTGATCATCGGCGGGGTTGTCTGCACGGCGCTCTCGGTCGCCGGCGGGTTTATCACCGATCTGAAGATCGGGTACTGGCTGGGGACGACGCCGAAGAAACAAGAAACCTGGAAATTCCTCGGCGTTCTGGTCTCGGCGGCCACGGTCGGCGGCGTCATCCTGATCCTGAACGCGACCTTCGGGTTCAAAGGTCCAAATGCCATGGTCGCACCTCAGGCAAATGCAATGGCCGCCGTGATTCAGCCCCTGATGTCCAACACGCCGGCCCCCTGGGTTCTCTATCTCGTCGGCGCCATCATCGCTCTGATTCTCACCATGGTCAAGATCCCTCCTCTCGCGTTTGCCCTCGGCATGTACATCCCGCAGGAACTGAATGTGCCACTGGTCTTCGGCGGCCTCGTGGCCTGGTGGGTCTCCACCCGCTCGAAAAACGAAAAACTGAACAACGCCCGGTTGTCGAGAGGAACGCTGATTGCCTCCGGATTCATCGCGGGCGGATCACTGTTCGGCGTCCTGAATGCTTTCCTGCGATTCGGGGGAGCCGACTGGGTTAATACGGGATGGGTGGAATCCAGAGGGGCGGAAATCATGGGTCTGGTGATGTTCCTGATCCTCTGCTCCTATACCATATGGGACTCGATGCGGGCAAAAGCGGAGTGACGGGACGACCGGCGGACGTGGGAAACAGAGGCCCCTCTCTCCGAGAGCCCTCCGTTTGCGTTGCGAATCCAGATGACAGTCACCGAGGTGACTGTCACCTTTCTAAGGTACCTATGGTAATAGAGAGGGAACCGTCTCACTCTTCGAGTGTCGTCAGGTCCCCCTCGTCCATCCCCAATGCGCGCGCCTTGAGAACCCTCCGCATGATCTTGCCGCTGCGCGTCTTCGGGAGTGTTGCGACGACTTCGATCTTCTCAGGCTTGGCGATGGGTCCGACCTCATGTCCTACGTGCTGCTTCAGTGCTTCGATCAATGCTTCGGTTTGCGTCACACCGGCTTTCAGGATCACGAAGGCGTGAATCGCGACCCCCTTAATCTCGTGCGGTAGTCCAATCACGGCTGCTTCCGCAACGGCTGGGTGACTGACCAGCGCGGACTCGAGTTCTGCAGTCCCCAACCGGTAGCCGCTCACTTTGATGACATCGTCAACGCGACCAATGATCCAGAAATACCCGTCTTCGTCTTTTCTCGCTGAGTCGCCCGCGAGATAGACGCCGGGGTACTTGCTCCAGTAGGTCTTCACGTACCGGTCCGGGTCCCCATAGATCGTCCGGAGCATTGCGGGCCACGGCCTCTTCAGAATAAGGAACCCCTCCTCCCCCGATTTGACCGGATGCCCCGACTCATCGACAACATCCGCTTCAACACCGGGGAACGGCTTGCTCCCGGACCCCGGCTTTAGCGCCATGGCAGGCATCGGGGTAATCATGAACATCCCGGTTTCCGTCTGCCACCAGGTATCCATGATGGGGCATTTTTCCTTGCCGATGTTCTTATGATACCACCGCCACGCCTCGGGGTTGATGGGCTCACCGACCGTACCGAGCAGACGCAGGGACGAAAGATCATGGCGATTGGGCCAGGCGGCACCGAACCGCATCAACCCGCGTATGGCCGTGGGAGTCGTGTAGAGAACCGAGACTCCATACTTTTCGATGATCGCCCACCACCGATCGGGGAACGGATAGGTCGGCGCGCCTTCGTACATGACCGATGTCGCTCCTGCAATCAAGGGGGCATAGACGATATACGAGTGTCCCGTGACCCAGCCCGGATCAGCCGTACACCACCAGCGGTCTTCTTCCTTGAGGTCAAAAACGTCCTTCAGGGTCGCATAGATACCGACCTGGTAACCCCCGTGTGTGTGGAGAACCGCCTTTGGCTTCCCCGTTGTCCCTGAGGTGTACAGAATGTAGAGAGGATCCTCGGCATCCATGACTTCCGTTTCACACCGCATTGAGTTTCGACCCAAAGGCATATTCATCAGGTCATGGTACCAGTAATCGCGCCCCGCCTCCATGTTGACTTCCTTCCCCACATGCCTGACAACGACCACATTCTCCGGCGCTCCTGTTCGACGGAGGGCTTCATCAACGATCTTCTTCAATTCGACGACCTTCCCGTTCATGTTGCCGCCATCGGCGGTCACAATCACTTTGGATTCACTGTCCTCGATCCTGCCGTGCAGCGCTTCTACGGAGAACCCTCCGTAGACCACCGAGTGCACGGCGCCGATCTTGGCACTGGCGAGCATGGCAATCACGGTTTCGGGGATCCTCGGCATGTAAATTGTCACCCGGTCGCCTTTCGAGACGCCCATGCTCTTGAGCACATTCGCAAACTTGCAGACTTCGCGGTTCAGTGAGAAATACGACATCGTCCGGAGTTCGCCCTTTTCTCCTTCCCAGATAAGGGCTAACTTGTTCCTTCGCCAGGATTTGACGTGACGGTCAAGGGCATTCAACACGATATTCGTCTTCCCACCCACAAACCACTTGTAGAACGGTTTGTTCGACTCGTCCAGTACCGTGTCCCACTTCTCGAACCACTCCAACTCTCCGGCGCGCCGGGCCCAGTAACCGGACAGGTCTTCTGCTGCCTCACGACGGGCTGCCTCAGGATCGGGAACGTTCGCCTGCGCTATCACCTCGGGCGAAGGATAGTAGACCTCACCGTGCAACTCCTGCTTGTCGGGAGATTTTGTGGCAGCCATCGATGATCCTCCTCTGGTTGGATTGGGAAAGAGTATGGTCCATCCGCCCCTGGGACTGGCCGAGCGGACAACAAGGCCAATATAGCAAACGTCACGGGGCCACGCAATCGAGAGCAGGTTCAGTCTCATGAGCCCGGAGGAAGTGCCGGCACAAGCCTTGACTTTGCGCTGCGCCGGGGGTAAATTGCTGTCATGTAGTACGTTACGGGAATTCCGTGAACCTCATAGAGCTGATCCGCCAGTTCAAAGGGGGGATCTTCATTGCCCTCACGCTCGTCGCCATCGAGAATGTTGCCTGGATCATCGAGCCTACCCTCTTCGGCAACGTGATCGACGCCATGATCGACGTGAGCGCGGGAGAGAGCGGTTCGATTCTCGCGCCGCTTCTGTTCTGGATCGCCGCCTTCATGACCAACTCCGGCGTCGGAGCCGTCCGCCGCTCGGTCGACCAACGAATCTACCTGAACATGTTCACGGAGATCGCAACAAACGTTTCGCGAATAGCAGTCGACCATCGTCTCAGCGTCTCGAAGACAGCTGCCCGTGCACAGCTCTCCCGGGAATATATCACGTTCTTCCAGTACCGGATGCCGGAGATACTCGAGCAGCTCATAGCAATC
This sequence comes from Bacteroidota bacterium, assembly GCA_036848195.1. Lineage (GTDB taxonomy): Bacteria > Bacteroidota > Ignavibacteria > UBA10030 > UBA6906 > DAIUKN01. Next base: position 5,072 of record DAIUKN010000016.1, on the reverse strand, counting down.
GGAGGTGCCCTCATAGGCCTCGCGTTCTTCGACTACCGGCTCGCGCTCACCTGCAGCGTGGTCATGCTCCCCCTCATACTCGTGAACCGCGTCTACAACAAGAAGGTGGTCGCCCTCCAGTCAGCGTTGCACGACAGCTACGAAGAGACCTTCGAAGTATTCTCCACCAAAGATCCCGAGAAGGTCCGCTCATACTATACGGGACTCGCCCGACCCCAGCAAGAGATCGCTAACTGGGGCGCCGGGTCATTCGGCCTCATGCGCGCCGTGCTTCTGGTCATCTTTCTCGTCGTCCTCTATATCGCCATAGACCTCGATGACTTCAGCACCGGCAATATCTACTCCATCGTCGCCTACCTCTGGACGTTTGTCACGTCTTCGGAATACCTTCCCGAATTGCTCGAAAGCTGGACGTCCCTCAAAGATATTTCGCAGCGGCTCAAGACCGAGAAAGTGTAGGCGTCACAATGTGGACAACCACGATACCGTATCTGGAAATCGCGCTTCGCGTCGTCATCATCTATGTTGCGGTTCTCGTCGGCATACGCCTCACCGGAAAGCGTGAAGTCGGGCAGATGTCGCCGTTCGATCTTGTCCTCCTCCTCCTCCTGGCAAACGCCGTCCAGAACGCGATGACCGGGCCCGACACCTCTGTCGTCGGCGGGCTCATCGCCGCCATGATGCTGCTCCTCGTCAACGCACTGGTGACGAAGTTCGTCCAGCATAACCGCAAAGCGCGGAAGCTGGTCGAAGGAACGCCAACCATGTTGATCCATAACGGCGTTCTCCTCAAGGGGAATCTCGATCGAGAGGAGATCTCCGCGGAGGACATTAATCAGGCATTGAGAGAACACGGAGTCTCTGCTATCGCCGATGTCTATCTTGCCACTCTCGAGGTCGATGGATCTATCAGCGTCATCAAGCTCGACGAACGGCCGACAGGATCTCAGCCACACCACAGATTTCGCTTCGCCCGGAAGGGGTCTGGATGAGGATAGATGCATCCGCCTGCGCCTTCGACGCGGAGGACTGGTGTGTCACTTCTCGACGTCTGGCGTCGGATTGGCAACCAAGACTCTCTTCACGTACGGTTCAACCATGAGCAGAACCCAATCCTGTCTTATCGTCGGCGCGGGGATCTCCGGGCTTCTTGCGGCCCGGAGACTGTCCGATAGCGGCGTTCCGGTGACGGTCATCGAGAAAGGGGCCGGCGTCGGGGGGCGAATGGCCACACGGAGAATCGGATCCGGCGTCGCCGACCACGGAGCTCAATTCATGACGGCTCACGAGCCCCGGTTTTCGGAACTCCTCATGGAGTGGCAGAGAGTGGGTGTCGCAACCCTATGGGCTCCCGGGTTCCCCGACACTGAGGGGAGGCTTCCCGTTGCGGGACACCCTCGCTACCGCGGGGCAAGGGGAATGACATCCGTCCCCAAGTATCTCGCCGCCGGGCTTGATATTCGTCTCAGCCAGCGTGCCCTCCGGGCGGAACTGCTGGACAACTCTTGGCGGATCGCGACAGACCAGAATCAGTCGTTTGCGGCGGACGCTCTCGTGCTAACGGCACCCATCCCACAAAGCCTTGCCCTCATCGGCGATACGCCTGTGGGAATCCCTGAAACCGTGGTGAAGGAGTTGAGAGACCTGAGCTACCGTCCCACCCTCTGCGTCCTACTCTCCCTCGAGGGCCCTAGTGCAATCCCATCGCCTGGAGCCCTGCACGTCGCGGACGAGACCGTCGCCTGGATTGCGGACAACAGCCAGAAGGGGATTTCCCCCCAGGCGACAACCGTGACAATTCATGCGACGCACCGCTTCAGCGCCGCACATTTCGATTCGCCGGAAGAATTCGTCGTCCGGACGATGACCGCGCGCGTACAAGAATTCATCGGCGCAACTGTTGTCGAGTCCCAGCTTCACCGCTGGAGGTACGCGGAACCGGTTCACATCGCTCCCTCGCCCGCACTGCTTGCGGTTATCAACCCCCCCATGGTGTTCGCCGGAGATGCCTTTGGAGGCGCCAACGTGGAAGGAGCCGCCCTCTCCGGACTGGCCGCGGCAGATCTGGTCATTGGGGTGTTCCGGAAGAGCTAGTGTGCACCTTCACCGGGTGAAGTTGGGTTGGTGGCGACCTCGCTGCCACGATTGAAGAACTCTGCGTCCGCAACGTCGCCTCCGGCCCCTCCTTTCCGATTGAAGAGTAGAGACCCAAACTCACGTTCAATATCCGGGCTCGCGCCACGCGTCACCTATGAGCGCACTCTCTTCACCTCTCTCCTCCCCTTCTTGAGTTGTTTTTCGCGTTCCTCCCCGCATCGACCTTTACGATTCTTCAAAAAGTGATGGAGAACACTTCTTCCAGAGATGATTCCTCTCTATATTGCGTTATCTCAAATGACCACCGATTCAGCCACACAAACAACACACATCGTTGACCGCGGCCTGAAGTCCATTCTTGCCGTTGCGCTCCTGGTTGTCTCCTCTTATCATGCGCATTCGGGGGCTCACGACAGCGGGACGATGCAGGGAAGTTCCTCCCTGTTCCGGCATTCGGCAACGATGAAGACCGATCAAGCCGGCACTCCCCGCGCGTTATACGCGCTCGCATCACCGAGCACTCCGGGAAATCCAGAACAAGCCGCGAGGGCGTTCCTTCTCGGACAACGATCCCTCATGAAAACCCCGGCTGATATTGGAGCTCTGAAGACCGAGCGGGTTCTGACTGTCCCGGGCGGCTCCCATGTCCGCTTTAACCAGATGTACAACGGCATCCCTGTCTATCACGGGGATGTGGTGGTAAGTCTGAATTCCGCCAACGAGGTGGGGATGGTGGTCAATAACAGCAGAAACACCATCGCACTGGCATCGACGGCCCCCTCATTCCCGCCCGCCCGGGCTATCGCCATAGCGCGTCAGGAACTCCAAACGACCGGACGGACCATCGGCGGGCCGGAACAAGCGACGCTCATGGTTTATCACATGCCCGATGGCATCGACCACCTCGTCTATCGTGTGTCCATGGCTCTGGAAGAGCCGGCGGGAGATTGGGAAATCATTGTGGATGCGGTCTCAGGGATTATACTCCATCGCGACGACCGGTTCGTGCGCCATTCAGCCGGTCGCGCTGAGGGTCTCGGATATGTCTATCGTTCGAATCCCCTGAGTGCCGCACGACAGACGTACGGTGCGCCAGGCTTCGTCGATGCAGACAATGCCGACAGCGATTCGCTCTCGTTCTACCGGGCCCTCGTTGGCCTGGATTCTCTCGCCTTCGAAGACGGCGTCTACAAGCTGAACGGCCCCTATTGCAGCATCACGGACATTGAATCTCCTGCCGACCCTACGTTTTTTGCCGAACCGTCTCCAGACGGATTCCGGTACACTCGCAGCCAGCCCGGATTCGAAGCGGTGATGGCATATTACCACGTCACGGAAGCCTACAAGCGGTTGCTCGCGCTTGGATTCTCCTCCGCATCCCTCGCGCAGGTCCGCGTCGATCCTCACGGATACCAAGGGAAAGACAATTCGCATTACAGTCCCTCCGGGAACTGGATTTCGTTCGGAACAGGCGGGGTCCACGATGCGCAGGATGCCGATGTGATTTGGCACGAATACGGCCATGCCATCCAGTACAATTTCGTGCCGAATTGGGGCGGGGGAGAATGCGGACCTCTCGGCGAAGGTTTCGGTGATTATTGGGCTGCATCACACGCACGCTCCCTCGGACAATGGACCCATGCCGACGCCGAGTACAACTGGATCTTCCTGTGGGATGGGCACAACCAGTTCTGGCCCGGCCGGATCCTGAACGATCAACGGAAGTATCCGTTCGGCACACTTCTCGTTCACACTGCCGGGCAAATCTGGTCGGCGGCCCTGATGGGCATCTGGGGTGATCTCGGTCGCGATATCACCGACAAGCTGGTTCTCAAGAGTCACCTCTATCTCGCGTCAGACATCACGGCAGTGGATGCCGCCCAGGCAATTCTTCAAGCGGACCGGGATCTGTATGGGGGGGCACACCTCCCCACCCTTCTCTACTGGCTCAGTGCGGTGAAGAATTTCATTGCCCCCCCGGCCGACATCAACGTCCTTGTCGTCAACGACGACCACCCCGGCACCGGTGATCCGTCAACTTCCGGAAAGAAGGGCGTGAACGTTATTTTCCAGCCCTCCTCGGGCTGGAATTCCGCCTTTGCATCCTTGATCCCGCCCAACGGTGAGCAGTTGCAGATGACGAGCTTCGCCTCACTTGACACATCAGCACTCTCCCGGTTCAGCGCCATCGTGCTTCTGGGGGGGCTCAATACTGCCCCCTTCAATGATCCGGTCAAGCGCGGGGCTATCGTGGCGTATGTGCAGAATGGAGGGAAGGTCCTGGTGGAAGGGGGCGAAGTGGGGTATTTCTATCGGAAGGATGAATCGGGGATTGAAGTGGATGCAGCGTTCCGTTCAACGGTGCTGCACCATGCATCGTTCGTCAGCGACGCACCTTCGGCTGCGCTGGTCTGCGACGGCGCAACCACCGGGATTTTCGGATCGCCACACGCCATTCATGGGCCCATAGAGTTTGTCACGAGGTCTACGTACGCAGATCGTGACATAGTGACCCTGGATTTGTCACAAGGGGGAACGGTCTGTATCGGGCGCTGGTCTGGGAATCCCGAAACTGGGTGCATGATTGCCCATACGGCGGACAATCAGACCATTCAGACGCTGTTTCTCCCCTTCGCCATCTCCTCAGTTGCAGACTCGGCGACATCCGCGGCGCTTGCCGAAAACGCCATTGCGTATCTTCTCTCCGGCCGCTTTATCGCAACGGGCCTCGCGGATGATCACGGCACGAATCCCGTCGAGATGTCACTCCACCAGAATTACCCAAATCCCTTCAATCCCTCGACGACCATTCGCTTCGATGTTCCAGCCGGGATGCAACGACCTGTTCTCGTCGAGGTGTTCGACCTGCTCGGGCGGGCCGTGAAGACGCTCGTGAACGAACCAAAGACCGCCGGCACGCATTCCGTGCAATTTGACGCAACGGGATTGCCGAGTGGGGTGTATTTCTACAGGAT